>CAUPRZ010000328.1:0-3479 GCA_963513855.1 uncultured Hylemonella sp. | reverse complement strand
CCGAACATCTCCTCCACCAGGTTCTGCAGCTTGATGTCGATGGACAGCACCACGTTGTTGCCGGGTTTGGAGGAGGTACTGGCCAGCTTGCGCACGGCGCGCCCGCCGGCCGAGGTCTCGACACGCTCGAATCCCGTGACGCCGTGCAGGTGCTTCTCGAAGCTCTGTTCCACACCCAGCTTGCCGATGTAGTCGGTGCCGCGGTAGTTGGCCTGGTCTTCCTCGTCCCAGTCTTCCTGCTCCTTCTTCTCGGTCGGGTTGATGCGGCCGATGTAACCCACCACATGGCTGCCCAGCTCGCCCCAGGGGTAATTGCGGAACAGACGGGCCTTGATGTCCACGCCCGTGAAGCGGTAACGCTGCACTGCGAAACGCGCGACTTCCTCGTCGGACAAACGCGTACGGATGGGCAGGGACTCCGCGCCCTTGGTCTCGTCCATGAGCTTGCGGAAACGCCGGCGGTCGCGCGGTGTGATGTCCACCAGCTCGGCCAGTTCGCTGATGGTGCGCTCCAGGTTGTCGACCTGTGAGGGGGTGATCTCCAGCGTGTAGGCCGAGTAGTTGGTGGCCAGCGGGATGCCGTTGCGGTCCAGGATCAGGCCTCGCGTGGGCACCAGGGGCACGATGGTCGTGCGGTTGATCTCGGCCTGCGCCTCCAGCTGCTCGTGGCGCACCACCTGCAGATAGACCAAGCGGAAGAAGAGGATCAGAAAGCAGCTGAACACCAGCGCCGAAATCACCAGCACGCGCGCGCGGAAGCGGTGCAGGTCGGCTTCGACGTTGCGCAGTTCGGTCATGGCAGGCTCGGAGCTAGAGCGGACGGTTGGCGTCGGGATCGGGCGCACGACGCTGCGGCAGCAGCAGGATCAGCGTCGCCAGCGGCCACAGCGCCGCCTCCAGGAAGGGCGCCAGCAACATGGACCAGCCGGGGAAATGCCCGCCCACCATCAAACGCACGGCCAGCACCACGGCATGCGCGGCCACCAGCAGGGGCAGGATCTGCATGGCCTGGGTCGGCACGGTGAACCAGAGCAGGCGGCGGTGGATGGCGATGGCCAGGAAACTCAGCACCGCGTAGGCCAGGGCGTGCTGGCCCAGCACGCTGCCCTGGTGCACGTCCATCAGCAGACCGACGAGGAAGGCGCCGCCCATGCCGACGCGCTGCGGCTGGTGCACGCCCCAGAACACCAGGGCCAGGGCCAGCAGGTCAGGGGCCCAGGGTGCACGGCCCCAGACGGCAAAGTTGAAGAGCAGGTTGAGCCCCAGGGCCGCCAGCAGACTGCCCCAGATGAACAGGGGATTGGCGGGCAGCAGCAGGAGCTGCCCCTGACGCATGATCATTTGCCACCCCCCTTGCTGCTGCTCTTGCCACCACGCGCGGGCGGCAGGTCCTGCGGACGCTCGGGCTGCTGGCCGGCTAGCGAGGGCAGCACCAGCACCTGGGTGGCGCCGTCCACACGGGCCTGGGGCAGGCAGTAGATCAAGGCAAAAGGCGATTCGACCCGGCGCTCGACCTTGTCCACACGGGCCACCGGCAGGCCGGGCGGGAAGACACCGTCGATACCGCTGGTGGTCAGCAGGTCACCGGGCTGCACGTCAGCGTTGGTGCCCATGTAGCGCAGCTCCAGCACGCCGCCGTGCAGGCTGGGCTCACCAAAGGCCACGGCGCGCACCCCGGTGCGGGTGTTGAGCACAGGGATGGCCTGCTCGGCGTCGATCACCAGCGTGACCTCGGCCGAGGAGGGGTAGACCCGCGTCACCTGGCCCAGCACACCCGACACATCGAGCACCGGGGCGCCGGCGCTGATGCCGTGGATCAGGCCCTTGTCAATGATGACCTTGTGTTCGTAGGGATCGGCCGCGTCGTACAGCACCTGGGCCACCAGGCCCGGCGTGGGCATGCGCTGGCGCAGGTCCAGCAGCTGACGCAGACGTTCGTTTTCCAGCGCCAGCTGCTCATACTGCATGGCGCGCGGCGATTGCAGGCGCAGTTGCTCACGCAGCAGTTGCGCATCGTCCTGCGCGCTGCGCAGGGACTGCAGGTTGTGAACAACGTCGCGGGTCCACTCCACGGGCTGCAGCAGGGCCCACTGCATGGGGTAGAGCACGGTCGCGATGGTCACGCGGATCGGACCCGTGAGCTTGAAGCGCGTGTCGGCCACCATGAGGAACAGCGCCATGGCGCTGAACAGCATGAGTTTGGACAGGGCCGAGGCGCCCTGTCGGAAAAAGGGGGGAGGAGTCCTGTCCAGCGCACCGAGTGGCATGCTGTCCCTTGCCGTTTATTCGTTCGTGAAAATGGCGCCGAGACGGTCCATGCGTTCCAGGGCGATGCCGCAGCCGCGCACCACGCAGGTCAGCGGATCCTCGGCCACCAGCACGGGCAGACCGGTTTCCTCGGACAGCAGGCGGTCCAGGTCGCGCAGCAGGGCGCCACCACCGGTCAGCATCATGCCGCGGTCGGCGATGTCGGCGCCCAGTTCAGGCGGGGTCTGTTCCAGCGCGTTCTTGACCGCCGAGACGATGTTGTTCAGCGGGTCGGTCAGGGCTTCCAGGATCTCGTTGCTGGAGATCGTGAAGCTGCGCGGCACACCTTCGGACAGGTTGCGGCCACGCACTTCCATTTCGCGCACTTCGCTGCCGGGGAAAGCCGAGCCGATGTTCTTCTTGATCGCTTCGGCCGTGGGCTCGCCGATCAGCATGCCGTAGTTGCGGCGGATGTAGTTGATGATGGCCTCGTCGAACTTGTCGCCGCCGACGCGGACCGAGCCCTTGTAGACCATGCCACCCAGGGAGATCACGCCGACCTCGGTGGTGCCGCCGCCGATGTCCACCACCATGGAGCCGCTGGCTTCCGACACGGGCAGACCGGAGCCGATGGCCGCGGCCATGGGTTCCTCGATCAGGTAGACGTCGCTGGCGCCGGCGCCCAGGGCCGATTCGCGGATGGCGCGGCGCTCGACCTGGGTCGAGCCGCAGGGCACGCAGATGATGATGCGCGGGCTGGGCTTGAAGACGCCACGCGGGTGGACCATCTTGATGAACTGCTTGAGCATCTGCTCGGTGACGGTGAAGTCGGCGATCACGCCGTCCTTCATCGGGCGAATGGCCTCGATGTTGCCGGGCACCTTGCCCAGCATGGCCTTGGCTTCGCGGCCCACGGCCTGGATGGTCTTCTTGCCTTGCGGGCCGCCTTCGTGGCGGATCGCAACGACCGAGGGTTCGTCAAGGACGATGCCCTTGTCGCGGACGTAGATGAGGGTGTTGGCGGTACCCAGGTCGATGGCCAGGTCAGTGGAAAAATACTGACGGAAAGCTCCAAACATTCTCTATCCTTCTTAGGGGGCACGGCCGACCCTCGTTCGCCCGTCGCCCGGTGCGCAAAAACACGCGGTAGTGACTCGTTGCGGGGCATCGCAAGTCCTGGGAGCAGGAAAGGACGCCACTAAAGGCGGGATAATACCCCATCCCCTGTGAAT
>CAUPRZ010000327.1:0-3480 GCA_963513855.1 uncultured Hylemonella sp. | reverse complement strand
GTTCAACCGGCTGACCAAAACGCGCGACGCCATCGTGGCCGACTTCGCCGGCCTCACACGTGACCGCCATTACGGCAACGGCAAACAGGGCAAACACGAATACATCGTCATCGACACCGGCGGCTTCGAGCCCACGGCCGAGAGCGGCATCTACAAGGAGATGGCCCAGCAGACGCGCCAGTCCGAGGCCGAGGCGGACGTGGTCATCTTTGTGGTCGACGCACGTGGCGGCCTCTCGGCCCAGGACCACGACATCGCCAACTACCTGCGCCGCCTGGGCAAGCCCTGCGTGCTGACGGCCAACAAGGCCGAAGGCATGACCGATGGCGCCCGGCTGGGCGAGTTCTACGAGCTGGGTCTGGGCGAGGTCTACCCGGTATCGGCCGCCCACGGCCAGGGCATCCGTTCCCTGGTCGATCTGGCGCTGGAGCCGCTGAACCTGCCTGATGAGGACGAGGTTGAAGAAGAAGTCCCCGGCGTCATCAAGCTGGCCGTGGCCGGTCGCCCCAACGTCGGCAAGTCCACCCTGATCAACACCTGGCTGGGTGAAGAACGCCTGGTGGCCTTCGACCAGCCGGGCACCACACGCGACGCCATCAGCGTGCCCTTCGAGCGCAACGGCCAGAAGTTCGAGCTGATCGACACCGCCGGCCTGCGCCGCAAGGGCCAGGTCTTCGAGGCGATCGAGAAGTTCTCGGTGGTCAAGACCCTGCAGGCCATCGAATCGGCCAACGTGGTGCTGCTGCTGATCGACGCCACTCAGGGTGTGACCGATCAGGACGCCCACATTGCGGGCTACATCCTCGAGAGTGGCCGTGCCGTGGTGCTGGCCCTCAACAAATGGGATGCGGTGGACGACTACCAGCGCCAGACCGTGCAGCGCTCCATCGAGACGCGGCTGGCCTTCCTGAAGTTTGCCGACATCCATTTCATCTCGGCCCAGAAGCGCCAGGGCCTGGGGCCGCTGTGGCTGTCCATTGCCAAGGCGCATCAGGCTGCCAACCGCAAGATGTCCACGCCCGTTCTCACACGTCTGCTGCAGCAGGCCGTGCAGTTCCAGAGCCCCAAGCGCGCAGGCATGTTCCGGCCCAAGATGCGTTACGCCCACCAGGGCGGCATGAACCCGCCGGTCATCGTGATCCACGGCAACTCGCTGGAGCATGTGCCCGAGTCCTACAAGCGTTACCTCGAAGGCTGGTTCCGCAAGGAGTTCGACCTGGTCGGCACCCCCATGCGCATCGAGATGAAGACCTCGACCAATCCCTACGACGACAAGGAGTAAGGCGGGGCATGGCCCGGTGCCCCAGCCCTTTACGTGGGCTTGACGCCCATTGTCAAGCAGACCCCAGAACGCTGTGGTATGGTTGCGACTCCTTCACCACTCTTGAACACGGAGAATATCGTGAGCAATAACAAAGGTCAGCTCTTGCAGGACCCCTTCCTCAACACCCTGCGTCGCGAGCATGTTCCGGTCTCGATCTACCTGGTCAACGGCATCAAGCTGCAGGGCCAGATCGAATCCTTCGACCAGTATGTGGTCCTGCTGCGTAACACCGTGACCCAGATGGTCTACAAGCACGCCATCTCCACCATCGTTCCCGGTCGTGCCGTGAACTTTGCGGTCAGTGGCGAGGGCGAAGCTCCCCCCAGTGCCTCCTGATGTGTCGGGGGGCGACAGCCGGCCCCGCGCCGGCTTTTTGTTTCATCTTTTGACAGGCGACAGCGTCCCCCTTGTCTGCATCCACTGAACAGCCCGCGGCAACGGCCATCCTGGTCGGGGTCGATTTTGGCCTGCCGCATTTCGACGGCGAACTAGAAGAGCTCGGCCTGCTGGCCGAGACCGCTGGCCTGCACCCCGTGGGCCGCATCACCTGCAAGCGCAAGGCGCCCGACGCGGCGCTGTTCATCGGCAGCGGCAAGGCCGAGGAGATCAAGTTGCTGGCCCAGCAACTCGGTGCCAGCGAGATACTTTTCGACCAGAGCCTGAGCCCGGCCCAGCAGCGCAATCTGGAGCGCACGCTGGAACTGCCGGTCAACGACCGCACCCTGCTGATCCTGGAAATCTTTGCCCAGCGTGCGCGCTCGCATGAAGGCAAGCTGCAGGTCGAGCTGGCCCGCCTGCAGTACCTGAGCACCCGCCTGGTGCGTCGCTGGTCCCACCTGGAGCGCCAGACTGGCGGTGCCGGTGTGCGCGGTGGCCCGGGTGAAAAGCAGATCGAGCTGGACCGTCGCATGATCGCCGAGGCCATCAAGCGCACCAAGGAGCGCCTGCACAAGGTCAAGCGCCAGCGCCAGACCCAGCGCCGCCAGCGCGAGCGCCGCGACGCCTACAACATCTCCCTGGTCGGCTACACCAACGCCGGCAAGTCCACGCTGTTCAACGCCCTCGTGAAGGCCCGCGCCTATGCGGCCGATCAGCTCTTTGCCACGCTGGACACCACCACGCGCCAGCTTTACCTGGGCGAGGCAGGGCGTTCCGTGTCCCTGTCCGACACCGTGGGTTTCATCCGTGACCTGCCGCATGGCCTGATCGACGCCTTCCAGGCCACCCTGCAGGAGGCCGTGGATGCCGACCTGCTGCTGCATCTGGTGGACGCCGCCAACCCGAATTTCCCTGAGCAGATCGCCGAGGTGCAGCGTGTGCTGGCCGAGATCGGGGCTGACCACATTCCGCAGATCCTGGTCTTCAACAAGCTGGATGCTTTGGGCCCCGAGCGCCGGCCGGCACGGGTGCAGGACAGCTACGAGCTCGACGGTCAGCCCGTGCCGCGCGTTTTTGTCAGCGCCCGTGATGGCGAAGGCCTGCCCGCCCTGCGGCAACTGTTGGCCCAACGCGTCACGGCAGCGGGCTCCGGGGATACGGAAGCTGCCGAAATAGGGGCCGATTTCCCGGACAATCACGCAAGCCCTTTCTGATTGGGCACAATGCATGCGTCTGGCCTCCTGAGCCGAGATTACTGAGAGAGCAAAGAATGAAAATCCATGCACCAGCTTTCCGCTGGGCCGCACTGTGGCCAGGCCGCCTGCGCGGCATGTTCAACCTGAACGACCCGCGCTGGGGCCGGGGCGATGACAAGCCCGCCGAAGGCAGCAGCAAACCCGAGCCGGGCCGCCCCGAGGGCGATGTGCCCCCGCAGCAGGGCAACAACCGTGGCGCCCGTCCGGGCGGCACGCAAGGCCCGCCGGACCTGGACGAACTCTGGCGCGACTTCAGCCGCAAGCTCTCGGGCCTGTTTGGCGGCCGGGGTGGCCGCAACGGCGGCACGGGCGGCAGCGGTGGCCAGCCCGACATGAAGGGTGCGGGCATCGGCATCGGCCTGATCGGCGCCGTGGTGCTGCTGATCTGGCTGGGCACGGGTTTTTTCATCGTGCAGGAAGGCCAGCAGGCCGTCATCACCCAGTTCGGCAAGTACCACAGCACCGTGGGCGCCGGTTTCAACTGGCGTCTGCCTTATCCCGTCCAGCGCCATGAACTGGTCT
>CAUPRZ010000326.1:0-3481 GCA_963513855.1 uncultured Hylemonella sp. | reverse complement strand
ACCTGCTCAACCTGAGTTTCCTGTCCACGTACCGGGGCGAGGCTCGTTTCGACAACATCGGCGGTCTCAAGCCCAAGGCGGCGGTTCGCAGCGGCGGCGGGGTGGTGGGGCGTGTGGAGTCCATCAGTTTTGACGACAAGACCTTCCAGGCACGCGTGGGCCTGGCGCTGGAAAGCCGCTACAAGTTTCCCAAGGACAGTTCACTCAAGATCCTGACCAGCGGTCTGCTGGGTGACCAGTACATCGGCATTGAGGCCGGCGCCGAGGACAAGAACCTCGCCGGGGGTGACGTGGTCACGACGACGCAGTCGGCCATCGTGCTGGAAAACCTCATTGGTCAGTTCCTCTACAACCAGTCTGCGTCAGGCGCCAACAAGAAATGATGGATGTCCCGACATGGTGCCGTGGCGCTCTGCGTCTGGGCGTGCTGACACTGGGGCTCTTGCTCGCGGGGTGTGCCACGGGACCGCAGGCCAATCCGGCCGATCCGCTGGAGCCCTGGAACCGTGGGGCCTACCAGTTCAATGATGCGCTGGACCGTGGTGTGCTCAAGCCTGTCGCCACGGCCTATCAGGACACCGTGCCCGAGCTGGTGCGCAGGGGTGTCAGCAACTTCTTTGCCAACCTCGGAGATGCCTGGACCACGGTCAACAGCGTGTTGCAGCTCAAGGGCCAGGCGGCAGGCGAGAGCTTCACGCGTTTCTGGGTCAACACCTTCATGGGCCTGGGCGGTGTGCTTGACGTGGCCAGCGAGATGCAGATCCCGCGCCACAACGAGGATTTCGGCCAGACCCTGGGGCACTGGGGCGTAGGCTCCGGCCCCTATCTGGTGATTCCCCTGCTGGGGCCTTCGACGCTGCGCGACACGGCGGCCTTGCCGGTGGACTTCCAGGGCAATCTGGTGTCGCAGATCGACGATGTGTCGGTGCGTAACACCCTGACCGCGACGCGCCTCGTGAATGCACGGGCCAACCTGCTCAAGCAGGAGGGTCTTATGGAGGGGGCGGCGCTGGACAAATATACTTTGATGCGCGACGTCTATCTGCAATACCGGCGTAATCTGGTCTATGACGGGAACCCGCCCGAGGAGCCCATGCTCGAAGAAGATAACGAGCCCGAGGCCGAACCCGCGAAATGAAGTCGGCCGGAACCGGTCGTCACCCGTTAAAGGAAGGCAGCCCCGGGCTGCGCCATAGGAGAGATACCACCATGCATCGCCGTCTGTTCCATCGCCTGCTCGCTTCTGCCGCCACCGGCCTGGCCCTGCTGGCCTGGGCCGCTGCGCCGGCCCGGGCCGCCGACGAAACCCCGGACGCCATGATCCTCAAGCTGTCGACGGAAGTGCTCGACAGCATCAAGGCGGACCCGGCCATCAAGGCGGGCGACGTGAGCCGCATCATCACCCTGGTCGACACCAAGGTGATGCCCAACGTGAACTTCCAGCGCATGACGGCGGCTTCTGTCGGCCCAGGCTGGCGCCAGGCCACACCCGAGCAGCGCAAGCGCCTGCAGGACGAGTACAAGATCCTGCTGGTGCGCACCTATGCTGGCGCACTGGCCCAAGTCAGCGACATGAAGGTCTCGATCAAGCCCATGCGCGCGGCCCCTGAGGACAAGGAAGTGCTGGTACGGACCGAGGTCAAGGGCCAGGCCCAGCCCGAGCCTGTGCAGCTCGACTACCGTCTGGAGAAGACGCCTGGCGAAGGCCGCGGCTGGAAGATCTACAACCTCAATGTCATGGGGATCTGGCTGGTCGAGACCTACCGTAGCCAATTCGCCCAGGAAGTCAATGCCAAGGGCATCGACGGCCTGATCACTTCGCTGGCCGAGCGTAACAAGGCCGTTGCGAAAAAGGGCTGAACATGCTGGTCCTGCCCTCTGAACTGACCCACAAGCAGGCCTCGGCCTGCCTGCGCATGCTGGTGCAGGGCCTGCCTTCGCAGTCTGGGCCGGCCGTGCAGGTTGACGCCGCTGCCCTCCAGCGTTTCGATTCCTCGGCCCTGGCCGTGCTGCTGGAGTTCCGGCGCCAGAGCCTGGCGCGCGGCAAGGCCTTCGAGCTGCGCAACCTGTCCACGCGTATCGCCGACCTGGCCCGCCTCTACGGCGTGGCCGAACTGCTGTTGCCAGCCTCCTGAGCACGAGGTCTCTGGCGACCGCCTAAAATAGCGGGTTCCCATGCCCGCCATCTCCTTCCAGTCGGTTTCCCGGCACTATCCGCTTGCCCGCGGTCCCAAGGGCGCCACCTTTGCCGCCCTTGACGATGTCAGCTTCGACATCGAGGAGGGTGAGTTCTTTGGTCTGCTCGGCCCTAATGGCGCCGGCAAGACCACGCTGATCAGCATCCTGGCCGGCCTGGTGCGGGCCAGCAGCGGTCGGGTGTCCGTGCTGGGCCACGACGTGCAGGCCGATTACGCGCGGGCGCGCCAGCAGCTGGGCGTGGTGCCGCAGGAGTTGGTCTTTGATCCCTTCTTCAACGTGCGCGAGACCCTGCGCATCCAGTCCGGCTATTTCGGCGTGAAGAACAACGAAGCCTGGATTGACGAGCTGCTGGAGAGTCTGGGCCTGGCCGACAAGGCCCATGCCAATATGCGCCAGCTCTCGGGCGGCATGAAACGGCGTGTGCTCGTGGCCCAGGCCCTGGTGCACAAGCCGCCCGTCATCGTGCTCGACGAGCCCACGGCCGGCGTGGATGTGGAACTACGCCAGACCCTCTGGGCCTTTGTCTCGAAGCTCAACAAGCAGGGCCACACCGTGCTGCTCACCACGCATTACCTGGAAGAGGCCGAGGCCCTGTGCAAACGCATCGCCATGCTCAAGACCGGCAAGGTGGTGGCCCTGGAGCGCACCAGCGAACTGCTCAAGGCCGCGTCCAGCCATGTGCTGCGCATGAAGATTGCCGGCGAGCTGCCGGCCGAACTGGCCGCGCGAGCCCGCGTGACCGGTCGTATCGTGCAGTTCCCTGCGCATGATGCGCGTGAGATTGAAAGTTATCTGGCGGCCGTGCGTGCGGCCGGCGTGGTGGTGGATGACGTCGAGATCACCAAGGCGGACCTGGAGGATGTCTTCCTTCAGGTGATGGGCGGCAAGACCAGTCCGACGGGAGTCAGCGCATGAACGGCTGGCAAACCCTGCTCTACAAGGAAGTGCTGCGTTTCTGGAAGGTCAGCTTCCAGACCATCGCCGCGCCCGTGCTCACGGCCGTGCTCTACCTGCTGATCTTCGGCCATGTGCTCGAAGACCACGTCAAGGTCTACGACCGCATCAGCTACACCGCCTTCCTGATCCCCGGTCTGGTCATGATGAGCGTGCTGCAGAACGCTTTTGCCAACAGTTCGTCTTCGCTGATCCAGAGCAAGATCATGGGCAATCTGGTCTTCCTGTTGCTCACGCCGCTCTCCCACTGGGCCTGGTTCTTCGCCTATGTGGGCTCCTCGGTGCTGCGCGGCCTGGTCGTGGGCTCGGGTGTGCTGCTGGCCACGGT
>CAUPRZ010000325.1:0-3485 GCA_963513855.1 uncultured Hylemonella sp. | reverse complement strand
CAGCAGCCGGCTGGGCAGGGCGGCTGGCGGGATCGGCGCACGGGCCGGCCGGGATGAAGGGGACGCAGCCGTTGACGGCTGGAAGGTCGGTGCGGCGGGGGCCACGGTCAACTGGGGCTGCAGCCAGTTCAGGATGGGTTCCCACTGGCGCAGGTCTGTGGGCACGCGCTCGCTGGGCAGATCGAAGATGGTCATGCCGCGTTCCAGGCACTGCACATAGGCCTGTGATTCACGCAGCACGCCGAGGAAAGGCATGCCCAGACCGGTGGCCCATTCCTTGAGAACCTGGGGGGTGCGGGTGCGGGTGTCGATGCGCATGCCGATGCAGGCGACCTTGCAGCGGCCGGTGGCGACACGGGGCAGGGTCATGAGTTCGGCATGACAGTCGGCGGCCGATTCGCGGTCGAAGGCTGAACCGCAGACCGGCATGATGATGATGTCGGCGAACATGACCATGCGCGCCAGGTCAAAGCCGTGCAGGCCACCCGGGGTGTCCAGGATCACATGGGTGATGCCGGCGGGTACGCGCAGGATGTTCTGGTCGACTGTCCAGGGCGCGATGGACGGCAGGGATTCGTGGCGCTTGCGCAGCCAGGAGCGGGTGGATTGCTGGCGATCCACATCGCCGAGCATGACGGCATGTCCCTGTTGTGCGCACCAGGCCGCCAAGTGGGCCGAGAGTGTGCTTTTGCCACTCCCTCCCTTGCGATTGACCACGGCGATCACAGGCATCAATGCTCCTGGCGATGAACCAAAAACTGCAGTGTGGCCGGAAACTGGCTGAAAGTCCAGTGGCTACGGGTGGGGACAGCTAGGGATTTTGTAGCGAAAAGCAACACTTCGGTATTGCTTCACACCGCCGACACATCCGGTCGGCGGGGCTAGGGGGTGACTCAGGCCACGACGACCGGGGCGCCCGTGCCGCGTGCGGCAATGACGCCGATCTCGTGCACCTGCTCGCCCAGGCCGCGCAGGGTCTGAGCCGTGGCGGCAGCGTTGGCGGCATCTACCACCACGACCATGCCGATACCGTTGTTGAAGGTGCGGTTCATCTCGAAGTCGTCGATGCCCGCGGTTTTCTGTAGCCAGGCGAAGAGCTCGGTCTGCGGCCAGCTGCCCTTTTTCAGATGGGCGGCCGTGCCTTCGGGCAGCACACGGGGGATGTTCTCGAGCAGGCCGCCGCCCGTGATATGGGCCAGGGCCTTGATCGGGTGGGCAGCCAGCGCGGCCAGCACGTTCTTGACGTAGAGGCGGGTGGGTTCCATCACGGCCTGTTTGAAGGGCTTGCCGTCCAGCGTGGCGGGCGTGTTGGCGCCAGCGCGCTCGATGCATTTGCGGACCAGGGAAAAACCGTTGGAATGCACGCCGCTGGAGGCCAGGCCCAGCACCACGTCTCCGGGTTTGACGCTCTGGCCGGTCAGGATCTTGGACTTTTCGACCGCGCCGACGCAGAAGCCGGCCAGATCGTATTCGCCATCCGGGTACATGCCGGGCATTTCGGCGGTTTCGCCGCCGATCAGGGCGCAACCCGAGAGTTCACAGCCCTTAGCGATGCCACCTACCACGGCCGCCGCCGTGTCCACGTGCAGCTTGCCGCAGGCGAAATAGTCCAGAAAAAACAGGGGCTCGGCGCCCTGGACCAGCACGTCGTTGACGCTCATGGCCACCAGGTCGATGCCCACGGTGTCGTGCATATTCCATTCGAAAGCCAGCTTGAGCTTGGTGCCCACGCCGTCGGTGCCCGAAACCAGCACCGGCTCTTTGTAGCGCTTGGGCACTTCGAACAGGGCGCCGAAGCCGCCGATGCCGGCCAGCACGCCTTCGCGCATGGTCTTTTTGGCCAGAGGCTTGATGCGCTCGACCAGCGCGTCACCGGCATCGATAACGACGCCGGCGTCTTTGTAGGAGAGGGGAGTGGGGGTCTGGGAGGTGCTCATGGGGGTGTGGCGCGGCGCGGGAGGCTGGGCCCGATAGAATTTGTGCTGATTTTAAGGGTTCCACCCAAGCCACTTCCCGAGGCACCTTCATCCATGCCCATTTCCCCTGCCCAAAAAAGCGCGCTCGCCTGGAGTGCCGTCGCCCTGGCCCTGGTGCTGGCGCTCTGGCTGCTGGCCCCCGTGCTCACGCCTTTTGTGGTTGCTGCGGTGCTGGCCTATGTGCTGACACCCCTGGTGGATCGGCTGGATGGCCTGGCGCGCGGTCGCATGCCCCGCCTGCTGGCGGTGCTGGTGGTGGAGCTGCTGTTTATCCTCGCGACCCTGGGGCTGGTGTTTCTGCTGATCCCCGTGCTTGTGCGCGAGTGGCCCCTGCTGCGTGAACAGGTGCCCCAGCTGCTGGACCGGCTCAATGCGGGGGCCCAACCCCTGCTGCAGGAACTGGGGATCAAGCTGTCTTTCAACACGGCCAGCCTCAAGCCGGCACTGATGAAGTACCTCAACGCCAATATGGAGGAGGCCCTGGGCTCCCTGCTGGCTTCGCTCAAGATCGGCGGCAGTGTGGCCCTGACCGTGCTGGGTAACCTCATCCTGATTCCTGTGGCTCTGTTCTACCTGCTGCTGGACTGGAAACAACTGGTGCAGCGCGTGCTGGAGCTGGTGCCGCAGCGTCTGCGTGGCAGTTACGACAGCTTCGTGACCGAGGCCGACGAGGTTCTGGGCCAGTACCTGCGTGGCCAGCTGCTGGTGATGCTGATCCTGGCGGTCTACTACAGCATCGCCCTGAGCCTGTTCGGTCTGGACCTGGCCCTGCCCATCGGCATCTTCACGGGGCTGGCTATCTTTGTGCCCTATGTGGGCTTTGGCCTGGGTCTGTTGCTGGCCTTGCTGGCTGGCCTGCTGGAGTTCAGTGGTGATGGTGGCCTGAGCCGCGTGGCCCTGATGGTGGGCGTGGTCTACGGCCTGGGCCAGTTGGCCGAGAGCCTCTACCTCACGCCGCGCCTGCTGGGCGAACGCATCGGCCTGCATCCGCTGGCGGTGATCTTTGCCCTGCTGGCCTTTGGCCAGCTTTTCGGTTTTGTCGGCATTCTGGTCGCTTTGCCGGTCAGCGCCGTGCTGCTGGTAGCCATCCGGCGCTTGCGGCAACAGTATCTGGCCAGCAGCGTGTACCGCGGATGAAGCAGATCGCGCTGGACATCGGCTTGGGCAGTGGCCCGACCCTGGGCAATTTCATGGCGGGTCCCAACGAGGCGGTGCTGCACCACGTGCGGCTCTGGGTGGGCGGCGGCAGCAGCGCGGCCCTGCGCTCGCCCGTGCCGACCTACCTCTGGGGGCCCTCAGGCAGCGGCAAGACCCATCTGCTCAAGGCCGTGCGCGAGGCCCTGCGTGAACAGGGTGCCGTCGTGGGCTGGCTGGACGCCACGGTGGCCGAGCCGCCGCCTTTCAATGAGCGCTGGGCGGCCGTGCTGCTGGATGACGTGCAGCGTTACACCGCGGTGCAGCAGCACGCGGCCTTCAACTGGTTTGTGCATGCCCAGACCGGCCACCAGT
>CAUPRZ010000324.1:0-3489 GCA_963513855.1 uncultured Hylemonella sp. | reverse complement strand
TGCGCACGTGAAGGTCGACATGTTCCATCGCATGGCCAAGGGCCGCGCCCACCGCGTGCTGGCCATCTTCAATGAACTCGCCACGCTGGCGTTCTGTGCCGCCTTCCTGGTGTCGTGCTGGTGGTTCATGCAGCGCGCGGGACGTTTCTCCACGCCCGCACTCAACATGCCCAACCTCTGGTACTACATGCCCGCCATCGCCGGCATGGTGCTGACCACGCTGGTGGCCATCGACCGCGTGCTGGGCATCTTCATGGGCCGCAGCTGCGAAGCCGGGGAGGCCCGGCCATGCTGAGCCTGACCGCCATCACCCTGTTCATCCTGCTGCTGCTCACCGGTGCGCCGGTGGCCGTGGCCCTGGGCCTGGGCTCAGCCGCTGCGCTCCTGTGCTTCGACATGCCCATCGCCGTGGTCGCACAACGCATCGTCAACTCGCTGGACTCGACCACCCTGCTGGCCGTGCCCATGTTCATCTTCGCGGCCGCGCTGTTCAACGCCACCGGGCTGACCACACAGCTGTTCGACTTCATCCGCATGGTGATCGGCCGCATCCGCGGCGGCCTGGGTTACGTGACCGTGCTCACGCATCTGGTGTTTTCGGGTGTCTCGGGTGCGGCGCTGGCCGACATCGGCGCCCTGGGCAAGATCCAGATCGACATGATGCGCGAGCAGGGCTACAAGGACAACTTCTCGGCCGGCATCTGCATGGCAGCCGCGACGCTGGGGCCCATCTTCCCGCCCTCGATCCCGCTCGTGATCTTCGCCATGGCGGCCGAGGTCTCGCCGGTGAAGGTTCTGATCGCGGGCATCATCCCCTCCTTCATCATCATGGCCTTCCTGATGGGCATGGTGTGGTGGGTGGCACGCCGCGCCGGCCTGCCGCGCGACACCATCGAAGTCTCGCGCGCCGTGTTCCTGCAACGCCTGTGGTACGCCACGCCGGCCCTGCTGGCGCCGGTGGTGCTGATCGGCGGCATCCTGCTGGGCATCTTCGGCGAAACCGAGGCCGCGGCCGTCACCGTGGTCTACGCGCTGCTGGCGGGCCTCTTCTTCTACCGCGCGCTCAACTGGCGTGGTTTTGTGGATGCGCTGCGCGAGACCGTGCAGTCCACCGCCAGCATCATGTTCATCGTCGGCGCTGCGGCCCTGTTCGCCTGGGTGCTCACGATCGACCAGGTGCCCACCAAGGCCGCCGACCTGCTGCTGGGCCTGTCCAGCAACCCCTGGGTGCTGCTGATCATCGTCAACGTGCTGCTGCTCCTCGTGGGCATGGTGCTGGAGACCATCGCCGCCATCCTGATCCTGGTGCCCATCATCGTGCCGGCCCTGGCCGCCGCGGGCGTGGATCCGGTGCATCTGGGTGTGGTGGTGGTGCTCAACCTGATGATCGGCCTGCTGACCCCGCCCGTGGGCATGAGCCTCTACATGGTGAGCACCGTGGCCGGCATGCCGGTGGAACGTGTCATCAAGGCCGCCCTGCCCTGGATCGCCTGCCTGCTGCTGTCGCTGGTGGCGGTCACCTTTATCCCCGCAGCCTCCACCTGGCTGCCCAACCTGATGATGAAACCATGAGCCGCTTCTTCGGAGAAATACGCCAGGTCGCCTACATCGTGCCCGACATCGAGGCCGCGATGGATCACTGGGCCCGTGTGCTGGGCGTAGGCCCCTGGTACTACAACCCCAAGGTGCCGATCCGCAACTACCACTACCGGGGCGCACGCTACGAGCCGCACAACTCGGTGGCGCTGGCCAATGCAGGCTCGCTGCAGATCGAACTGCTGCAGACCCGCAACGACGTGCCCTCGATGTACCGCGACTTCAGGCTCGCGGGCCACCAGGGCGTGCAGCACGTGGCCTACTGGACCGAGAGTTTCGACGCCGACCTCGCACGTGCCGAAGCCGCGGGCTTCAAGGTCTGCATGGGAGGCGAAGTGGGCGACAACGGCCGTTTCGTCTACTTCGAAGACCGTGTTCCGCTGCCTGGCACCACCATCGAGCTGTCGGAAGTGGCCGGCCCCAAGGGCCGCCTCTTCAAGCTCATCCGCGAAGCCGCCGTGCACTGGGACGGCCAGGACCCGGTGCGCCCCTTCCCCGACCTGAGCAAACTGTGATGAGCAGCACCCTGCGCGCCACCTACCTGATCGAAACCCCGCTGGATCCGGCCCGCGTTGCCGAGACGCTGGCCGGCGAACAGAGCAGCGGTACCTTTGTGCGTGTGGCTGGAGAGACGGACGCCCTGCGTGCCCGCAGCCGTGCCACGGTGAGCAGACTCGAAGAACTCGAAGCCCTGCCCGCGCCCAGCCTGCCCAGCGCCTGGCTGCAACGCCAGCGTGTGGCCGGGCCCTGGCGGCGCGCGCGCATCACGGTCGACTTCCCGCTCGCCAACATCGGCCACAACCTGCCCACCCTGTGGGCCACGGTGGCGGGCAATCTGTTCGACCTCGGCGAAACCACAGGCCTGCGACTCGAACACCTGGCCCTGCCGCCGACCTTCCGGGCGCGCTTCGAACGTCCGCGCCACGGTGTGGCCGGCACCCGCGCCGCCGCGGGCGTGGCGCAGGGGCCGCTGGTGGGCACCATCATCAAACCCAATGTGGGCCTGTCGGCCGTCGAGACCGGTGCCCTGGTGGCCGACCTGTGCCGCGCGGGCGTGGACTTCATCAAGGACGACGAGTGCTGCGGCGACCCCGAACACGCGCCGGTGGCGGACCGCATCCGCGCCGTGATGGCTGCGGTGCGCGCCCATCGCGATACCACCGGCAAACATGTCATCGTGGCCCTCAACATCAGCGACGAACACGAGGCCATGCTGCGCCACGCCGAGCTGCTGCAGCGCGAAGGCGGCACCTGTGCCATGGTCAGCCTGAACTGGACCGGACCTTCCTCGGTCCAGACCCTGCGCCGCCACAGCGACCTGATCCTGCACGGCCACCGCAACGGCTACGGCATGTGGGCCCGCCACCCGGCGCTGGGCGTGGCCTTCCAGCCTTACGCCGCCCTGTGGCGCCTGACCGGCGTGGACCACATGCATGTGCACGGCCTGGCCGGCAAGTTCGCCCAGGACGACGAAGAGGTACGCAGCAGCGCACATGACTGCCTGCAGCCCCTGGCCGACCCGGCCGATGCCAGCGACGTGGTGATGCCCGCCTTCAGCTCCGGCCAGTGGGCCGGCACCCTGGCCCCGACACTGGACGCCCTGCCCAGCGGCGACCTGCTCTTCATGTGCGGCGGCGGCATCCTGGCCCACCCGCAAGGCCCCGCAGCCGGGGTGCGCAGCGTACGACAAGCCTGGGCCGCCTGGCGCGACGGTGTGCCGCTGGCACAAGCCGCCACCGCCGCGCCCGAGCTGCAGGCTGCGCTGCAGACTTTCGGTCAGCGCTGAACGTGGAGCCGCGCGGATGTTGCGTCTGAGCTGGTACGGCGACGACTTCACCGGCGCCTCGGACACCCTGGCCACGCTCGCGGCCGCGGGCCTGCGGACCCTGCTGT
>CAUPRZ010000323.1:0-3507 GCA_963513855.1 uncultured Hylemonella sp. | reverse complement strand
GCCAGGACCTCAACGGCACGGCCTCGGCGCTGCTGCACGACTCCCTGCTGGTAGAACGCAGCCGCGACGTGCTGGTGCTGCTGCCACTGCGCCCGCGCAACGACACCCCCGACGCCTCAACCCTCGACATCCAGCGCGTGGACACGGCCCTCAAGTCTGCGGGCCTCGCGGGCATCACCGTGATCGACCTGCTGGCCGAGACCAATGCCCTGTTCGACAGCTATCTGCAGGAGGCCTTGCTGTTCTCGGGCCTGGGCTGCCTGGCCATCCTGCTGATCCTGCTCTTCATGCTGCGCTCCGTCCCGCGCGCGCTGCGGGTGGCCCTGCCCCTGGCCTGTGCCGTCATCGGCGTGACCGGCACCCTGTTGCTGGCGGGCACCTCGCTGACCATCCTGCACCTGGTGGGCCTGCTGCTGGTCGTGGCCATCGGCTCCAACTACGCGCTCTTTTTCGACAGCGCCAACAGCGGCGGCACACCTCAGGAACAAAGACAGACCCTGGTGTCCCTGGTCACGGCCAACCTGACCATCGTGGGCAGCTTCGGCATGCTGGCCCTGTCCAGCGTGCCGGTGCTGGCCATTCTGGGCAACACCGTGGGCCTGGGCACGGTGCTGGCGCTGCTGTTCTCAGCCATACTGGCCCAGCCCAAGCCCGCAGCAGCACCGACAGCCTCCGCCTGAGGCCCCAATTGCAGCAAGGACGCGACACACTGGCCCCAGGGCCTGCCTCGTAGCGCTTTTCCCTCGGGCCGACCGGTAGAATCGTCAGCTTTTGCTCGGTTTTCCCGCATGAAACGCGTCCTGGTCGTTCATTACTCCCAAACGGGTCAACTGACACAAGCTGTTGCGGCTCTGGTGCAGCCCCTGCGGGACGCCGGGCACCAGGTCAGCCAGGCCCTGCTGGTGCCGCAGCAAGCCTTCCCCTTTCCCTGGTCAGCGCTGAAGTTTCTCGACGCCTTTCCCGAGTCGGTCCAGCTGGCCCCGGGCCCGCTGCAGCCGCTGGACCTGCCTGCGGACGCAGAATTCGATCTGATCGTGCTGGCCTACCAGGCTTGGTACCTCTCACCGTCTCAACCGATGACGGCCTTCCTGCAAAGTGCAGCCGCTGCACGCCTGCTGCACGGCAAACCCGTGGTGACGCTGGTGGCCTGCCGCAATATGTGGCTCATGGCGCAGGAGAAGATGAAGGCCCTGATCAGCGCTGCCGGTGGTGAACTGCGCGACCACATCGCACTGACCGACCCGCCCGAACACGCCCTTTCCACCTTCATCACGACGCCACGCTGGCTGCTGACCGGCCGGCGCAACGCTTTCTGGGGCCTGCCCGCGCCCGGCATCCCGGTCGAAGAATTGCAAGGCACAGCGCGTTTCGGTCGCGCCCTGGCGCTGGCGCTGGACCGCGATGCGGAACGCTCCGCCGCTCCCATGCTGAGCGGCCTGCGTGCAGCCCCCGTGGATATCAAGCTCATCCTCAGCGAACACGCGGGCCACCGTGCCTTCAAGGCCTGGTCGCGCCTGCTGCGTGCCATCGGTGCCCCCGGCAGCCTCCTGCGTCAGCCCTTCCTGCTGCTGTTTGCCGTCTACCTGGTCCTGATGATCCTGACCGTGGTGCCGATCAGCCGCCTGCTGCAAATCCTGCTGGCACCCCTCTTGCGTCCCCGCCTGCTGCGTCTCCAGAACTATTACGAAGCCCCGTCGGGCTCAGCCGATTCCCATCTGTCACACCCCTCATGAAGCGTCCCACGAGCAGCGCCAGCGTCTACATCACCGGCACCGCCATCTGCATGCCCAATGCACCGGTGGACAATGCCCACATGGAAAAGGTGCTGGGCCAGGTTGGCCCGCGGCCCTCGCGCGCCCGTGCCATCGTCCTGCGCAACAACGGCATCAAGCGCCGTTTCTACGCGCTCGATCCGGCCACCAGCCTGCCCACCCACACCAATGCCCAGCTGACGGCGCAAGCCGTGCGCAACCTGTGTGACGCGGAGTTCGCGCTCGACCAGATCGACTGCCTGGTCACCGGCACCGCCATGCCCGACCAGCTCATGCCCAACCACGGTGTCATGGTCCATGGTGAACTCGGCACCCTGAGCCACGAGGTTGCCTCCACCGCCGGCATCTGCCTGGCTGGTGTAACCGCGCTGCGTTACGCCTACCTCTCTGTGCTCAGTGGCGAGCGCCGCTGCGCCATCGCCACCGGCTCCGAGATCGCCAGCATCGGCCTGCATGCGCGCCACTTTCAGGCCGAGTCCGAGGAACGCGTGGCCGACCTGGAGCGCCAGCCCGAGATCGCCTTCGACAAGGATTTCCTGCGCTGGATGCTGTCTGACGGCGCCGGCGCCATGCTGCTGC
This sequence comes from uncultured Hylemonella sp., assembly GCA_963513855.1. GTDB lineage: Bacteria > Pseudomonadota > Gammaproteobacteria > Burkholderiales > Burkholderiaceae_C > Hylemonella. The sequence continues at coordinate 1,156 of CAUPRZ010000323.1, read as the reverse complement.
GCCCGCAACCACGTGCCCAGGGGCTGTCTCTGCGCATCGACTGGATGGAACTGAGTTCCCACGCCAACGTGTTGCCGGCCTGCATGTACCAGGGCGCCCGCAAGCGCGAAGACGGCAGCCTGGAAGGCTGGAACACCCAGACGCAAGCGCAGTGGCTCAGCGAGTCCACCCTGGCCCTCAAGCAGGACGTGCGCCTGCTCAACGAACACATCGTGGAGCAGACCCTGGTGCAGCCGCTGCAGCGAGCCGCCATCAAACATGGCCTGCGTGAGGCGGACATAACCTGGTTCCTGCCCCACATGTCTTCCAACTACTTCCGCCAGCCTCTGGCCGAGGGCATCGCGCGCGTCGGCCTGGCCATCCCGCAGGAACGCTGGTTCACCAACCTCAGCACCATGGGTAACACGGGTTCGGCGGCCTTCTACATCATGCTGGACGAGCTGCTGCGCAGCGACCGCCTGCAGCCGGGCCAAAAGCTGCTGGCCTTTGTGCCCGAGAGCGGACGTTTTTCGAGTGGTTTCATCCACATGACTGTGGTTCAGGGGGACAAACAAGATGCGTGATGACGAAGTACCGCAAGACGGCAATGTGACCCTGGGTGGTCACACCAAAGCCGTCTACGCCAAGGCAGCCGACGGCCGTATCCACATGGTCGAATCCGTGGGCTGGGAAGCGGAAGAGATCGTGACCCGCCAGGCCGTGGAAGAGTGTGACCGGCTCACCGCGCAGACCCGAGCCCTGGCCCTGACCGGGCAGGCTTCCTCTCTGCACTATCACATGCACCGCGCGCGCATGGACGAGCCCCTGCTGTCCCAGGTCAGCGGGATATGGCAGTGGCGCGTACGCCGCCATCTGCGGCCCGAAGTTTTCGCGCGCCTGCGCCCCGGCCTGCTCCAGCGTTATGCCGAGGCCCTGGGCCTGACGATCGAACAACTGAAGAAGGTCGACTGATGGCGGGCTACCAGCACCACCACGCCTCGCACTGCGAAAGCGGCGTGATGTCCAATCTGCTCGGACATTACGGCCTGCCCATGTCGGAGGCCATGGCCTTCGGCCTGTCCTCAGCCCTGTCCTTCGCCTACCTGCCCTTCATCAAGATCAGCGGCCTGCCTCTGATCGCCTACCGCATGCCGCCCAAGGCCATCATCAAGGGCCT
>CAUPRZ010000322.1:0-3512 GCA_963513855.1 uncultured Hylemonella sp. | reverse complement strand
TCGTCCAGGCGCTGCCGGATGTCGGGAAGGGCCAGCGCCTCGTAGAGGGCCTTGTTCCGCTTGGCCACGACGGCGTCGGGAGTCTTGGCGGGCGCACACAGGCCCCACCACTGGATGGCGCTGAAGCCGGGGAAACCGAGCTCGGCAATGGTCGGCACGTCCGGGAGCAAAGGGTCACGTTTGGGGGAGGCCACGGCCAGGGCACGCAGCTTGCCGCCTCGGATCTGCGGCAGGGCGGCCGTCAGGCTGGGGAACATGGCATCGACCTGGCCGCCGAGCAGGTCCTGCATGGCGGGCGCGGCGCCCTTGTAGGGGATGTGCACCAGGTCCACTTTGGCCTGGTTTTCCAGGTACTCCATGATGAGGTGCGTGGCCGAGCCGCTGCCAGCCGAGGAGAAGTTGAGTTTGCCGGGGTTGGCACGCGCCTGGGCCATGAACTCCTGGAAATTCTTCGCGGGGTTCTTGTCCCCCACGACCAGCACGTTCGAGGTCTGCCCCATCATGCCCACGGGGGCGTAGTCATTGATCGGGTCGTAGCGGATCTTGAGCACCGCCGGGTTGGTGCTGTGCGTGGCCACGTAACACTGCAGCAGGGTGTAGCCGTCCGGCGTGGCGCGCGCGACTTCCATCGAGGCGATGGTGCCCGACCCGCCGGCCTTGTTCTCGATGACAAACTGCTGGCCCAGGCTCTGGCCCATCTTCTCGGTCACCATGCGCGCCACCTTGTCGGCACCGCCGCCAGCAGCCACGGGCACGATGATGCGCACCGGCTTGTTGGGGAAGCTGGTGTCCGCCCAGGCGCTGCCGGGAACGGCCAGCAGGAGCAGAAGCTTGACGAGAAACGAGGCCGGCGCGATGTGTTTCATGGTGCGGGAAGGACAGTGAAAGAGGCCACATCCTAGAACGCGTGTCTTGCCCCTCCCATATGTGTAAACCCTTGCGCTGGCCGGCCCTCGGGGCGGGTTCAGCTTGGCCCTAAACGCCGATAAAGCGCCGATAAGGGGCAGGTTTGGCCAGCTGTACGGTCGCCATGAGCGGCCGTTTGGCGGGAGAATACCCGCATCCGTTTCCTTTCCTTGTTTCCATGGCGGTTCGTCTGATCTCCGGTACCTGGTCTGCGCCTTTGGCACGCGCGGTGCTGGCCTGCCTGTGTCTGGCGGCATCGGCGGTGTGGGCAGCTGGCGAAGCGCTGCCAGGCACACCGCCCCAGGACCTGCCCAAGCCCAGTCCCAAGGTCTACCGTTATCTGTCCGGCGACGGCACCACCTCCTTCTCCGACCGGCCGCCGGCGCACGACCGCTACGTGGTCATGCACTACGGCTGCTATGCCTGCAACCCCAAGTCCACGGTCAACTGGAACGTCACGCGGCTGTACTACGACGCCTACGCCACCGAGATTGAACAGGCCGCGCGCCTGTACAAGGTGGACCCGGCCCTGGTGCGCGCCGTGATCCACGCCGAATCGGGTTTTAACGTCAACGCACGTTCGCCCAAGGGCGCCATGGGCCTCATGCAGCTCATGCCCGCCACGGCGCGGGCCCTGGGTGTGGCCAACCCGCGGCATCCGCGCGAGAACATCCACGGCGGTGCGCGTTACTTGGCCGAGATGCTGCAGCGCTTTCGCAACGACATCACGCTGGCCACCGCCGCCTACAACGCCGGCCCGCACGCCGTGCAGAAACACGCAGGCGTGCCGCCCTATGCCGAGACCCAGGTCTATGTGCAGCGTGTGCGCATCCTGCATCAGCGTTACCGGGACAAGCCCCAGAGCTGAACCCCGGCCCGGGACCCGCGACGTGGACACGCCTCCGTCCTCCTTCCAGACCGTGCTGCCGCAGGCGTCGCTGCGACCCTATGTGAGCTATTACTGGCTGAGCCGGTACAACCGCGAGGACGTCCACGCGGTGCTGCCCGATGGCGCTTTGGACCTGGTGCTGGAGATCGACGCGTTGGGTAGCCGTGCTTTTGTCTACGGCACGACGACGACGCGGCACGAACAGCCGCTGAAACCGGGCTGCCACTACCTGGGCCTGCGGTTCCGGCCGGGGCAGAGCCGGCACTTCCTGCGTGCGGCCGCGGCCGAATTGACGGACAGGCATGAGGGCGCCACGGGCCTGCTGACCCTGGATCTGCAAGACGTGCCGGAACGGGTGGCGCGTGGCGGAGTGGTGTCTGGCCGGCTCGATGCACTGCTGGCGCGCTATCTGCTGGCACATGTGCCCGTGCCAACGGCGCTGGACCAAGCCATCCGCGCCTTTGAACGTACGCATGGTGTGCTGCCGGTCACGACGGCAGCCGCCCTGCAGGGCAAGAGCCTGCGCCAGTTCGAGCGCGACTTCCGCACGACCGTGGGCGTGACCCCCAAGCTCTTCGGGCGCATCCAGCGCTTCCAGCGGGCCCGCGCGCTGCTGTCCCAACCGGCCCTGTCGCTGGCCGATATCGCGAGTGAGCTTGGCTACACCGACCAGAGCCATATGAGCCACGAGTTTGTGCGTTTCACGGGCCAGACGCCAGCGGCCCATGCGCGCAGCCGCGGTGTCGATTTTTTACAAGACCGTTAGCGCGACCTTGCCTAGCATGGGCTCTTCTTGAACAAGGAGCGTCCCATGAAATTCTGGTCGGGTGTCGTGACGGAGAAGGTACAGGAGTCCAAGGACTTCTATGTGCGGCTGTTTGGCTGCCAGGTGCTGTACGAAGGTGAGGGTGGCTGGTTCGTGCTGCTCGGCCTGGGTGAGAGTGAGCTGGGCTTCATGAAACCCGGGCTCGAATTCCAGGCCCCGATCTACCGCGCCGCCTTCCAGGGCCAGGGCATGTGGGTGACGGTGGATGTGGAGGACGTCGATACCGAGTACACCCGCATCCGCTCCCTGGGTGTGTCCATCGCGGTGGAGCTGCGCGACGAGCCCTGGGGTGACCGGCACTTTGCGGTGCTGGACCCCAACGGGATCGGCGTGGACGTGGTGGAGCGGCGGCCGGCTTAAATCTCCCGGCCCGGCAAGGCTTTCCGGCCTGGCCGACAATGGCCCGCATGACATCCCTGCAAGACATTTCCCTCTCCATGCTGGACCTCGTGGCCGTGCGCGATGGCGGCACGGTGGCCGATGCGCTGGGCATTTCCCTGCGCACGGCCCAGCACGCTGAAGCCCTGGGCTTCCAGCGTTACTGGCTGGCCGAGCACCACAATATGTCCGGGGTGGCGAGTTCGGCCACGGCCGTGCTCGTCGGGCATATCGCGGGCGGCACCCAGCGCATCCGGGTTGGTTCGGGCGGCATCATGCTGCCCAACCACGCGCCCCTGGTGGTGGCCGAGGCCTTTGGCACGCTCGCCGAGCTTTACCCGGGCCGTATCGACCTGGGCCTGGGCCGCGCGCCCGGCACCGACCCCATGACCATGCGCGCGCTGCGCCGTGACCGTGTGGAGACCGAAGAAGATTTCCCGCGTGATGTGGCCGAGTTGCAGCGCCTGCTGGGCCCGGCCCAGCCCGGCCAGCGCCTCGTGGCCACGCCCGGTG
>CAUPRZ010000321.1:0-3535 GCA_963513855.1 uncultured Hylemonella sp. | reverse complement strand
TGCAGCGCCGAGCCGGTCCTGCTGTACCTCGCCTGTGCTGCGGCCCAGCAGGCGCGCGGCTTCCAGCGGATGAGGTGTCAGCACGGTCTGGCGGCCGCGTGCACTGCGTGCGCGCAGCAGGGCCTGCAGCTGCGTGTCGCCGGCGATGGCGTTGAGCGCGTCGGCGTCAAGCACCAGTTGCGGTGTGGAGGAGAGCAGGCGTGGCAGTTGCGCGCGTATCGCCTCGCCACCCCCGCAGCCGGCCACCACACACAAGGCGGCCGGATCCAGCCGGTCCGGCGCGCGGAACATGAGTTCGGGCTGCACCAGATCCAGGGCGAGGTGACTGTCATCCAGCAGGCTGACGTAGACCCGGCCCGCGCCGTGGTGCAGGGCCGCACACGCAGCCAGCAAGGCCGCACCGCCCATGCCGGGTGCCCCACCGACCACGGCCACGTCGCCGTAGCTGCCTTTGTGGCTGGCATGTGGGCGGGCCTGAGGGGCAGGCATGGCATTGAGCCGGGCCCGGGGTGGGGTGGTCGCAGCATCAAGCGCCAGCGTGTCGAACCAGATCTGGCCGCAGTGATCGCGCCCCTGTGCGGTGTAGAGGCCGGGTTTGAGCGTGAGCAGGCTCAGGGTATGGCTGGCGCGCACGCAGTGGCCGGCCGTGCTGCCGGTGTCCGCGTTCAGGCCCGAGGGCAAGTCCACGGCCAGCACTGGAATGTCCAGGCGGTTCAGGTGGGCCATCCATGCCGCCATGCGACCTTCGGGGGGACGCGAGGTGCCGGTGCCCAGCAGCGCGTCGATGGCGCCATCACAGACCGTCGGTGCTTCGGCCACGAACTGCACGCCAGCGGCCACGGCGCGCGCATGCGAGGCGCGGGCATCGGCCGGTGCCGTCTCGGGCGAGCCCAGCCAGCTCACCAGCGGGGTCTTGCCCCACTGTTGAAGGTGCAGGGCGGCTTCGAGACCGTCACCGCCGTTGTTGCCGGGGCCGCAGGCGATCCACCAGCGCTGCACATGGGGTGCGATGGCCAATGCGAGCCGGGCTGTGGCCTGGCCGGCTCGCTGCATCAGGGTGTGGGGCGGCAGCTTGGCGGCGGACTGTGCTTCAAGCGCGCGTGTCGCGGCGACGATGTGCAACGCATGGGCTGGACCGGGGACGATGCGCTGCATGCGGGCGCGCCCTTCAGAATTCGTAGACGTGGCCTTCATAGGCCAGCCGCACCTCGGGGCCACCCGGCGGGATGGGGTTGTCGGCCAGGGCCTGTTTGTAGGCGATCTCGACCGCATCGTCACTGCGCGTGGGTTCGTGGTGGGTGCAGTAGAGCACTTTGGCACCGGCACGCACCGCGTAGTCGATGCTGGAGGCGTAGGTGCCGTGGCCCCAGCCTACCTTGGACGGGTATTCCTGTGCGGTGTAGGAGGTGTCGGCGATCAGCACGTCCACACCCTGCATGCCGCGCAGGATGGCGGCCTGCTTCTCGTCGACAAAGCCCTGGTACTCGGCGTATTCGGCGTCACTGGGCGCGTAGATGTTGTAGGGGGGCTCGTGGTCGCCGGTGAAAAAGACGGACTTGCCATTGGCCTCGATGCGGTAGCCGAAGTTGATCACCGGGTGATTGAGCAGGTAAGGCGTGACGGTGGCGCTGCCGACCTGCACGCTTTGCTCGGGCATCAGCGTGACGTACTCGATGGCGCCCTTCATCTCGGCCTCGCGCACGGGAAAGTAGCTGTACTGCAGCTGCACAGCCATGACCTGTTCCACCCCCTGGCCCGAGACCGGGTCGTAGGCGCCGTGCAGGCGCAGAACATTGCCGGGGATGAAGTTGGGCACGAAGAAGGGCAGGCCCTGGATGTGGTCCCAGTGCGAATGGCTGATCAGCACATTGGCCTGCACGGGCAGCTCGGCCAGCAGGGTCTGCGAGAGCGGAAAGATGCCGGTGCCGGCATCGAGGATGATGAGCTCGTTGTTATCCGTGCGCACCTCGATGCAGGTGGTGTTGCCGCCATAGCGCACCGTGTGCGGCCCCGGCGAGGCAATCGAACCGCGGACGCCCCAGAATCTGACTTTCATGTTTCGAGCTTGGAAAAAACCTGCGCTTCCTCGAAAAGCGCCTGCAGATCGCCGAGTCTGGCGATGACGTGGTCGAGGTTGCCGCCCAGGCGACGGGCCAGGGCCGGGGGGAGGGGCTCCACAAAATGGTTGCCGCCGAAACCGAACTGCTGTTTCTTGGCGATCTGGTTGGCGGCAAAGACGCAAGCCACCATGGGGGTGTCCTTGACCTCGGGGCCGTGCATGTTCTGGATGGTCTCGACCAGCTTGGGGGCGAAACGCCATTTCTCCACCAGCATGCCTCCAACCACCGTATGGTCCACGCCCAGGGTCTTGCGCAGTGCTTCGTGCAGGGAACTGCCGTCCTTCTGGCTGCTCTCGAGCGCCAGCTTGAACTCCTCGGGCATGAACTGGGCGAACACCACCTTGCCGAAATCATGCAGCAGGCCGGCGATGAAGCAGTCCATCGGGTCGGCGTCGCCCTGGAGGGTGCCCAGCTCCCGGGCGATGCTGGCCGTGGCCAGGGAGTGCAACAGGTACTGCTGCACGTCGAAGCCGGCCGCATTGCTCTTGGGCAGCATGCCGATGGCGGCGATGCCCAGGGCCAGGTTCTTGATCGTGTTGAAGCCCAGGAAGACCACGGCGTGGTTGATCGAGGTGATCTGCTTGGGCAGGCTGTAGTAGGCCGAGTTCACGACCTTGAGGATCTTGACCGTGACCACCGGGTCCTTGTCGATGACCTGCACCAGATCCTTGGGCGTGCAGTTCACGTCACGTGTCAGGTCCAGGATGGCCTGCACGCTTTTCGGGAAAGCCGGCATGCTGTCGACCGCGGCAGCCAGTTTTTGCGACAGTTCAGGACTCATGGGTGCATTGTGGACGGGAGAGCCTCAACTGTACACATTCCACACTCAGCCTTGCAGGCGTGAGATGCTGAAGCCCGCGAGGTCGGTCTCGGGCGTGCGCCCGGCCACCAGATCGGCCAGGGAGCGGGCCGCGCCGCAGCCCAGGGTCCAGCCGCTGGAGCCATGGCCGCAGTTGAGCCACAGGCCCGGGATGCCGCTGGCCCCCAGCAGGGGCGGGCCGTCGGGCAGCATGGCGCGTGCGCCCTTCCAGGTCTGCACGCCGCTGGAGAGCAGACCCGCGCCGGGGAACCAGTCCTGCAACACCTTGTAGAGGGTGTGCAAGGCCGCCTGGCTCTGGCGCTCGGCGCGCCCACCGAGTTCTGCCCCGCCACCCACACGCACCCGGTTGCCCAGGCGCGTGATGGCCACTTTGTAACGCTCGTCCAGCACGGCGCTGCGCGGCGCGTTGAGCGGCTCGCGCACCGTGGCGCTGACCGAATAGCCGTAGACCGAGGCCAGGGGCAGCTTGAGCCCGAGCCCACGCAGCAGGCGGGCCGAGTCCACACCGGCGCAGAGTACGGCGGCGTCAAAACGCCGCGGCAGTCCTTCGCCTGCGATGTGCACGTCCATGCCACCCGCGCCAGGCGTCAGGCGT
>CAUPRZ010000320.1:0-3540 GCA_963513855.1 uncultured Hylemonella sp. | reverse complement strand
CAGTGCGCGGCAAGATGCTCTACCCCACCCGTGTCGACGACCCGGTCGGCATCGCCCGGGACATCCGCGAACGCGCCGACACCCAGTACCACCCAGTGGGCACCTGCAAGATGGGCCCGACCAGCGACCCCATGGCCGTGGTGGACGAGCGCCTGCGCGTGCACGGCCTGCGCGGCTTGCGCGTGGCCGATGCCTCCATCATGCCCACCCTCATCGGTGGCAACACCAATGCTCCGAGCATCATGATCGGCGAGAAGGTCGCCGACATGATCCGCGCCGAACAGCGCAACTGAAACATCCCACGACCTGAACCGAGGAACACCTCATGAACACAAAAGCACGACTCACCACCCTGGCCGCTCTGCTGCTGGTGCTGGCCGGCTGCGGCAAGAACAGCGGCATCGGTGGCAGCGCCGGCGATGCCAGCCCCGCCACACTGGCGGCCAACGCGCAATTCGCCAAAGACCTCCCGCTGGACGACCCGCAGGGTTTCGAAGATGCCCGCCGCGGCCTGATCGCGCGCCCCACCGGTCAGATCAAGACCGCCGACGGCAAGATGCTGATCGACTTCGACGACTTCAAATTCGTGGACGGCAAGGCCCCGCCCACCGTCAACCCCAGCCTGTGGCGCCATGCCCGGCTCAATGCCGAGATCGGTCTGTACAAGGTGACCGAGGGCATTTACCAGCTGCGCGGTTTTGACATGGCCAACATCACCCTGGTTGAGGGCAAGACCGGCTGGATCGTGGTGGACACGCTCACCGCGCGTGAAAGTGCCGCTGCCGCCATGGCCTTTGCGCGCCAGCACCTGGGCAACAAGCCGGTCACCGCCATCATCCTCACCCACAGCCACATTGATCATTTCGGCGGCGTGCTGGGAGTGGCCAGTGCTGCGGAGCTGGCCCAGCGCAAGATCCCTGTCATCGCCTCCGAAGGTTTCATGGAAGAAGCCACGAGCGAGAACGTGATGGTGGGCACGGCCATGGGCCGCCGCTCGGTCTACCAGTTCGGCCGCGATCTCGAGCGCTCGCCCAAAGGCCTGGTCGACACCGGCCTGGGCAAGGCTGTGGCTTACGGCAATTTCGGCATCGTGCAGCCTACGCACCTGATCACAAAACCCACGCAGGAGATGGTGCTCGATGGTGTGCGTTTCGTGTTCCACAACGTGCCGGGCGCCGAGGCCCCCGCCGAGATGACCTTCTTCATCCCCGATCGCAAGGCCTACGGCGGCGCCGAGAACCTGGCCCAGACCATGCACAACCTGCTGCCGGTGCGCGGCGCCAAGGTGCGCGATGCCCTGCGCTGGGCCGACTACATGCAGCAGGCCCTGGACCAGCTGGGCAATGCCGAAGTCTATTTCGGCCAGCACAACTGGCCGATCTGGGGCAACGCCCGCATCGCCGAGTTCATCACCAAACACCGCGACGTCTACAAGTACACGCACGACCAGACCGTGCGCCTGATCAACGCCGGTCTCACGCCTTACGAGATCGCCGAGCAGGTCAAGCTGCCGGCCTCGCTGCAGAACCATTTCGGCGCGCGCGGCTACTACGGTGACCTGCGCCACAACGTGAAGGCGGTCTATCAGTTCTACCTGGGCGCCTACGACGGCAACCCGGCCAACCTGGACCCGCTGCCTCCGCAGGAATCAGCCAAGCGCATGCTGGAGCTGATCGGCGGCGCCGACAAGGCCGTGGCCGCCGCCCAGACCGCCTACGACAAGGGCGAGTACCGCTGGGCCGCCGAGCTGCTGAACAAGGTGGTGTTCGGCGCCCCCGGCCACCAGGGCGCCAAGGAGCTGCTGGCCCGCACCTACGACCAGCTGGGTTATGTGGCCGAGGCCAGCACCTGGCGCAACAGCTACCTGACCGCCGCCGCCGAGCTGCGCAACGGCCCACCCCAAAAGGGGATCGACCGCTCCTACTTCGTCGACATGCTCAAGCAGACACCGGTGGAGCGTTTCCTCGAAGCCATGGCCGCAGGCCTGAACGGCCCCTCCGCCGAGGGCAAGGACTTCAGGATCAACTTGGTGCTGACCGACACCAAGGAGTCCTATGTTCTGTGGATCGAGAACGCGGTGCTGCACTTCAAGAAGGCTGCACCTGACACCAAGGCCAACGCCACGCTGACGCTGACCAAGGACTTCTTCATCAAGATGATGACCGGTTCCGCCGGCGCCAAGGACTTGCTGCTCAGCGACGACGTGAAGATCGGCGGCAGCAAGATCGATCTGGCGCGTTTCCTGTCCCTGATCGACAAGGCGCCCGGCACCTTCCAGATCGTCACGCGCTGACGCCCAACGCAACCGTCCACGCCCCCGGCGCAGCCCTGTGCTGCGGCCGGAAGGCGGGCAACCGCTTCAACACCACAAGACGTACATCACCGATCCGGGCCCTGGGCCTATCCCTCTCTCTTTCAGCCCCACGCACCGCCTCCACAGGAGTTTCCATGAGCCACTCGCTCCATCGCCGCCAGCTTCTCACCCAGCTGGGTGTCGCCACACTGGGCGCCGCTGTCTGGTCACACGCCAAGGCTTCGGAGCGCGTCGTGCGGATCGGCCAGGTGCTGCCGCTGAGCGGCCCCCTGGCCGCGGCTGTCGGCCCTCTGGTGGAAGGACAAAAAGCGGCTCTGACGGAGATCCATACCAGGGGCCTAGCCGGGGGCCACCGGATGGAGATCGTCACACTGGACGACGAGTTCGATCCCAAACGCACACTGGAACGCAGCCGGGAGCTGATGGACGGGCACGACGTGCACTGCCTCTTCGGTTACGCCACAGGGGGCGGCATCGCCGCGCTGCTGCCCGAGCTGATGCAACGCAAGATCCCGCTGATCGGGGTCTACAACGGTGCCGACCAGTTGCGCGCCAAGCCCCATCCCTATTTTTTCACCACCACGGCCAGCTGGACCGCCGAACTGACGCAGCTCATCCGCACCCTGGCCATGCAAAGCGTCACCAAGATCAGCCTGGTGCATGCGGACCACGACATCGGGCGCAGCCTGCTCAAGGCGGCAGAAGGCATAGCCCAGCCCCTGGGCGTCAGGATCATCGCCTCGGCCTCACTGGCTGTGGATGGCAGCAATGCGGCCGCGGCCGCCAAGGACATCGGTGCGCAGGACGGCCAGGCGGTGCTGTTCACCTTCACGGGTGCCGCCCAGGTGATGTTCATGAAAACCGCGGTGGACATGATCAAGGTGCCGATCTACGGCTTGTCCATTGGCGGCTCGGAAACCATGCTCAAGGCCCTGGGCCCCGCCGCGCGCGGCCTGGCATTGGCTCAGGTCCTGCCCTACCCCTGGCGCACCACCTCGGCACTGACCCGCCAGTTCAGCCTGGCCATGAAAGCGGCCAACCTGCCTCTAAGTTATGAGCGCATCTGGGGTTATCTCAACGTGATGATCCTGGCCGAGGCACTGCGGCGCTGCAGCAAGCCCGTGACGCCGGGCGGCATCGTGTTGGCCATGGAGAGCATGAGCGATGTCGATCTGGGCGGCTACCGCCTGAACTACAGCAAGACCAACCACCATGGGGCCAACTTT
>CAUPRZ010000319.1:0-3544 GCA_963513855.1 uncultured Hylemonella sp. | reverse complement strand
GGTGGACGTGGCTTCGGTGTCGCAATGGCACCTGCGATAGCCCTCATGACACTCCTGGTTACGGCCCCACTGAGCCTGGTACTTTGGGTAATTCACGTACTAACGACAGATCGAAATCGCAATACTCCCGATGCTTCTCTTCTGCGAATGCCTGAGCACGTGTCTGTCAATTAACGTTGCAGCGTTTGCACGTCTCCGAACCATCCAGAAAACATCAATTGCGCGGAGTGCGGAGCATCCTTGCTTTCGAATTCAGATAAGTGATTTTTGTATTGCCTGCCTCAAACATTGATCGTGCTGACCTCCTCCTACACCCTCCACCTCCCCGACTGGGCCGTCGAAGAAAACGCGCGCCTGCCCGCCGCCCTGCCCAGCCCCACCGAGCGCATGGCCGCCGTTCTGCGTTTTGCGCGCTGGAACTTCGAACGCAAGACGGGTGGCCCCTTTGCAGCCGGCGTCTTTGAACGTGACAGCGGCCGCCCCATCGTGATCGGCGTGAACCGGGTGCTGGCCACGGGCGTGTCTTCGGCCCACGCCGAGGTCATGGCCCTGGGCCTGGCGCAGACCATCCTGGGCCAGTGGGACCTGGGCGCGCCGGGTCTACCCGCCTTCGAACTGGTCGTCAACTGGCGCCCCTGCGTGCAGTGTTATGGCGCGGCCATGTGGTCCGGCGTGCGTTCCCTCGTGATCGCGGGCTCGGGGCCTGAACTGGAAAGCATCACCGGCTTTGACGAAGGTCCCATTCACCCCGACTGGGAGGGCGAGTTCGAACGCCGCGGTATCGCCGTCACTGAGGACGTCTTGCGCGAGGAGTCGCTGGCCGTGTTCCGCGATTTCGCGGCCAGCGGTGCACTGGTCTACAACCCGCGCGGACTGTCGGCCCCGGGCAGCTGAGCCTACCGTTCCTGCAAACTAGCGACCTAGGGTTAGCACTTAACCCTTTTATGGGATAGCGTGACCGGGTACTGCGCTCCAGAATCTCCCGCGCAGGGTGCATGCAAGCACCCTGCATTCACGAAGATTCGACCACCTAACCCAAAGATTAAGGTCCTAACTATGAAACGACTTCTTCTCGCTGCATTCTTCGCTCTCAGCCTCGTCGACTGCGCCTCCGTCAACATGGGCGACCCCAAACAGGATGCCGCGGCCAAGACCTTCAAGGCACCCCAGGGCAATGCCGGTCTCTATATCTACCGCAACGAAAGCATGGGGGCCGCCGTGAAGATGGATGTGGAAATCGATGGCAAGCCGGTGGGCCAGACCGGTGCCAAGACCTTCCTGTACAAGGAAGTGGCCCCCGGCAAGCACACCATCACCTCCAAGGCCGAGAACACCGAAACACTGGCGGTGGATGCCAAGCCCGGTGTGCTCTATTACATCTGGCAGGAGGTGAAGATGGGCGTCATGTCGGCGCGCAACAAGCTGCAACTCGTCGACGAAGCCACAGGCAAGAAGGGTGTGCTTGAGACCAATCTGGCAGAGACCACATACGAACCAGCCCCTCATCCCGAGGCAGTTTTTACCAACAAAAAACCCGGCATCGCCGGGTTTTTTGTTGGTCGCTGCACCTATTGCAAAGGCCCCTTGAGCCCCTCAGGCAGAGGCAGGGGCATCACGGTGATGCCCTCCTCCAGCAATGCCTCGGTTTCCTTGCGCGAGGCCTGGCCGCGGATGCCGCGTTCTTCGGTCTCGCCGTAGTGGATCTTGCGCGCCTCTTCGGCGAAGCGGGGCCCCACGTCTTCAGTCTCGTTCACGATACGACGCGCCATCTGCAGATAGGCGGCCTGCAGGGCCTGGGCGGCGTCACCAGCGACGAGGGATTGTCTGTCGCTCGCTGCCGGGGCAGCCGCTGCCTCGCTGGCGCCGAGGTTGATGCGCGGCGCGCTGGGCAGCTTCTGCACGGCCTTGTCGGCGCAGAGCGGGCACTCCAGCAGGCCGCGTTCGAGCTGGCTGGTGTAATCCTCTTCGGAGGCGAACCAGCCTTCGAAACGGTGCAAGGCGCTGCACTGGAGGTTGAGGACTTTCATGGGGACGATGCTGACAGCTTCCGGCTCAGGCTGCTGCGCGCCAGTCCAGAGACCATGCGCCCGACAGGACGTTCTGCAGCCAGAGCAGCCCTGTGAGAGTCTTGGCGTCGGTGAGCTTGCCTTCACGGCTCCACGACAGCAGCTCGGCCGGGGTGGCGGTGCTGACATCGAGGAATTCGCCTGCATCGAGCTGGCGCTCACCGGCCGTGAGGCCGCGTGCGAACCAGACTTCGATGAACTCGGTGGAATAGGAGATGACGGGGTGCAGCACACCCGCACGGGCCCATTCGGCGGCGCGGTAACCGGTTTCCTCGTGCAGCTCACGCTGGGCACAGGCCAGCACGTCTTCGCCCGGGTCCAGCTTGCCGGCGGGGAATTCGATCATGACTTGCTGCACGGGGTAGCGGTACTGGCGTTCGATCACCACACGCAGGCTGCCATCGGGCTGCGGCAGCAGCGGGATGATCATGACGGCGCCGGGGTGTTTGACGTACTCGCGCACCGCCGTGCTGCCGTCGGGCAGGCGCACGGTGTCACGGAAGGCATGGAGGAAGTGACCCTTCAGCAGCTCAGTGCTGCTCTGCTGCACTTCGATCAGGTGTTTGTCGTCAGAGTTCATGATCGGACTTTAGCGCGGGCGCCCGTGGAACCAGCTTGGCTGGGCCACTGGGCGTGTCCCCTTGAGGGGATGGCGCGAAGCGCCTCAGGGGTGCTTCATCAGATATCGCCAGACGAAGCCGGGGAAGGCCAGGGTCAGGAAAAGCGTGGCCGTGATGGCGTAGAACTCCCAGGCCTGCGGCGCGATGCGGCCGGCGCGATGCTCCAGCAGCAGACCCAGGCCGCCGATCACGAAGTAGAGCAGCACCAGCTCGAGCAGGCGGATGGCGAGGTTCTTGGGGAACTTGAGCGGCACGACCGCCAGCAGGCGGTCGTTGAAAAAAGGCAGGTTGGCCGCCAGCAGGGCCAGCACGATGAGGAACCAGACCGCGGCGGACTGCGACATGAAAACAGTGACCCCAGGCTCAGGTCGTGATCATGGCCGAGACAGCCTGCGCGCACAGGGCCATGAGGCCACCGGGCAGGATGCCCAGGCCCAGCACCAGCAGACCGTTGACCGACAACACGGCACGCACGTCCAGCGGGGCCGAGACCGTGCTGGCGGTAATGGGTTCGTCAAAGTACATGACCTTGACGACACGCAGGTAGTAGAAGGCGCCGATCAGCGACATGAGGACGGCGTAGACCGCCAGGCCGATGTAAAGCGTCTGGCCGGTGCCGATCAGGGCCTGAAGCACAGAGAGCTTGGCGTAGAAGCCCACCATGGGCGGAATACCGGCCAGCGAGAACAGGCAGATGCCCATGATGGCGGCGTACAGCGGGCTGCGCTGGTTGAGGCCGGCGAAGTCGGCGATCTCTTCGCTCTCGAAACCTTCACGCGCCAGCAGCAGGATGACGCCGAAGGAGGCCAGCGTGGTCAGCACATAGGTGACCACGTAGAACATGGTCGAGCTGTAGGC
>CAUPRZ010000318.1:0-3548 GCA_963513855.1 uncultured Hylemonella sp. | reverse complement strand
GCCTAAGTGCTTGTCGGCACAGCTTTTTCCCGAGTCAGTGATTAACTCCGTCCAATAAAAAGCCGACAAACCCCGCAATGTAACGGCACCTGCACGCCCCAGCGGCGGCTGGGCACGGGCCTGCGTTGGCGCTTAGACCTGCCGCAGCAAAGCCTGCCCCGCCCTCACCTCCGTCCCCGTCGTCAGCCCCTCCACCAGCGCCACCCCCTTCGGTGCCAGCACCACAATCGTCGAGCCGTGCTCGAACCAGCCCATCTCCTGCCCGCGCTTGAGCGGCGCATCACAGGCAAGCACCTGCTCGCCCCGGTAATCGTGGTGCAGGTTCAGACCCAGGAAATGCAGGCGCACACTGGCCACCAGGATGGCGCCCACGGGCACGATGGTCAGCGCCTGGCCTGAGGGCAACGCAGCCTCGATCACGGCGCGGTCGTTGCGGCAGTAGAGGTTGGGCACACGCTTGAGTGCGATGGGGTTGACGTTCCACATATCACCCTGGATGTGCGTGACGCGTTTGACCGTGCAATCGGTGGGCGCGTGGAAGCGGTGGTACATGCTGGCGCGCAGGCGCAGGGTGATGTAGGTACCGCCCTGGTGTTGCTCGGCCAGCGCCTTGCTGCCCAGCAGCTCGGCGAGGCTGTAGGGCATGCCCTTGATCTGCAGCAGTTCATCGCCTTCGATACGGCCATGGCCACCGACGATGCCGTCGCTGGGGCTGCAGACGATCTGTGGGTCGGCGTCAAAAGGCCGTGCACCTTCTTTCAGCTCGCGCACAAAACAGTCGTGCAGGCTGTCAAAGCTCTGCTTTTTCGCTTCGCTCAGGTCCAGATCGCCAAAAAACTTGAACAGGGCGATGGAAGCATCACGCACCAGCGGCTGGCGCACCTTGCTGAAACGGCCCATGAAACGGGTCAACGCCACGCGGGGCAGGCGGTTGGTAAGCACGAAGTTCAGGCCTTCCTGCTGCAGGAGGCGGTCGCGGAATGTCTTGAATGTCATTTGGTTTTCACAAGGTTGTCAAATCAGTTGAATACAAAGAGTCATCGTCGTTACACACGGCTGCCCAGAAGGAAACCGAAAGACCATGACTTACGAACTTGCCTGGATTGCCGGCGCCGCCGGCCTCACCCTCCCCGCGCTCAAGCGCCGGCTCGAACTCTCGCGGGCCAAGCACCCCTCGCTGGCCGGGCACTCGCGCATGGCCAAACGCCTGGCGCGCTGGATCCCGGGTTACGCCTATGACGAGGCCACTTTCTACGCCTGCGACGGCGCACCCGACACCGTGGCGCAGCAGCGCCGCGCCAGCTTTCTGGCCCTGGCCGGCCGGCTGCAGACCAAGGCGCCGCTGTCCATTGCGATGACCAAGGAAGCGCGCGAAGGTCTGCCGGACCTGCGCTTCACCGGCGCCTACCGCGTGCCCTACCAGTTCAGCCCCTGGCTGCGCCAGCACCTGCAGGTGGGCGGCTTTGTGCAGGCCAGCGAGGGCGTGAGCGTGACGGACCTGGACGGCAACCGCTACATCGACCTCACCGGCTCCTACGGCGTGAATGTCATGGGCATGGACTTCTACAAGTCCTGCATCGCGGCGGGTGCGCGCATCGCCCAGGACCTGGGCCCCGTGCTCGGCGCCTACCACCCCTGCGTGGCCGAGAACGTGACACGGCTGCAGCAGATCAGCGGCCTGGATTCCGTCTCCTTCCACATGAGCGGTACCGAGGCCGTGATGCAGGCCGTGCGCCTGGCGCGTTACCACACGGGCAAGCGCCACCTGGTGCGCTTCTGCGGGGCTTATCACGGCTGGTGGGAAGACGTGCAGCCCGGCCCGGGCAACCCCCTGCCCCCACGCGAGACCTACACCCTGCGCGACATGCACGAGGCCAGCCTCAAGGTGCTGCACACCCGCAAGGACATTGCCTGCGTGCTCATCAACCCGCTGCAGGCCCTGCACCCCAACAAAAACGCGCCCGGCGACTCCACCCTGCTGGACAGCAGCCGCAGCGCGGGCTACGACCGGGCTGCCTACACACAGTGGCTGCAGCAGGTGCGCGAGGTCTGCACCGCGCGCGGCATCGTGCTGATCTTCGACGAGGTGTTTCTGGGTTTCCGCCTGGCGGCGCGCGGTGCGCAGGAATACTTTGGTGTGCAGGCCGATCTGGTGACCTACGGCAAGACCCTGGGTGGCGGCCTGCCCGTGGGTGTGGTCTGCGGCAGGAAGGAGCTGATGCAGCGCTTCCGCGAAGACAAACCCGCCGACATCTGCTTTGCGCGCGGCACCTTCAACGCCCACCCCTATGTGATGGGCGCGATGAACGAGTTCCTGCGCCGGCTGGAGACGCCCGAGATCAGCGCGATCTACCGCGACCTGGACAGCACCTGGGACACACGACGTGAACGCTTCAACGCCCGCATGTTGGCCGAGGGCCTGCCCCTGCAGGCGGCGAACATGAGCAGCGTCTGGACGTTGAGCTACACCCGCCCCTCGCGCTACAACTGGATGCTGCAGTACTACCTGCGTGATCATGGCCTGGCCCTGAGCTGGGTGGGCACGGGGCGCTTCATCTTCAGCCTGAACTTCACGGACGCCGACTTTGATGACATGCTGGAGCGTTGTGTGCAGGCCGGCCTGCAGATGCAGCGCGACGGCTGGTGGTGGCAGGCCCCAGGCCTGACGAACAAGTCCATCAAGCGCGGGTTGCTGCGGGAGATGCTGGGGCAGATCTTCAAACGCTGACCTGCCCGCGGGTGTAAAAAGGCCCCGGAAAGATCCGGGGCCTTTTTCATTCAGCCTTGCTGACGGGCCAGTTCGGCTTCGTGCTCGGCACGTTCTTCGAGCAGGTACTCGGGCTTGGCAATCAGCTCGCCCTGCAGCAGGTACAGCGGCGACTTCCAGTAGAGCAGGATGTCGTGGAAGGGGTCGGTGATGATCTTGGTGGCCCAGACGATGCCGGTGTACAGACTCTGGCTCACAGCCAGTTGCAGCACGCGGAAAGCCAGACCGCCCACGCCCAGCCAGAGCCAGAGCCAGCCGACGTTGAGCACGTAGCCGCTGGGTTGGGTGTGCGCCTCCAGCAGGCCGAAGAAGTCCGGCTGCAGCCAGAGCACCACGGGCAGGCCGGCCCAGACGGCCATGAGCACCACCTTGCGCTGCAGGTTGTAGCCGATCTTGATGTCTTCCTTGTACTCGTGTGTGGCCTGGTTCACCTCGTCGTAACCCTTGGGCTCGAAGAAGAAGTGACCCGACTGGCGCGAGACCATGGAGATCAGCCAGGCGATGAGCGCGGCCACCGGCGGCTGGATGAAGAGGAAGGCGTAGGCCACCAGGAAGGAGATGGCGCTGATCAGGTGCAGGGACTGGTTGATACGGCTGTGGTGGTAATAGCGATGGTCGTCCCAGCGCTGGACCTTGAGGGTTTGCAGGAATTGGCTCACGGAGACTCCTTGGTGTGTCGTGAAAACGGAAGGGCAGCCACGCTGCGCCTGGGGGCATGGTCGGTCCCCAGCATGAAAGAACGATGACAGGCCGTGGCCTGTCATCAAAATTTCACAGGCTG
>CAUPRZ010000317.1:0-3558 GCA_963513855.1 uncultured Hylemonella sp. | reverse complement strand
TCACCTTTCCCTTCGTGACCATCGAGGACGTGGACGTGGTGGACGCCGAGCACATCGTCGTCGCCAACGACAACAACCTGCCCTACTCCTCGGGTCGCCAGCTGGGCCGCAACGATGACAACGAGTTCATCCTGCTGCACGTGCCGGAATTCCTGAACGCCCGCTGAGAAGGACCCGACCATGCAACGCCGCCAGACACTCGCCGCCATCGGCGCGTTCACCCTGCTCCCGGACCTTTCCCTGGCCCAGAGTGAAGAAGCCGTGCTCGACCTCTACCTCGTACGCCACGGCCAGACCGGCTGGAATCTTGAGAAACGCCTGCAAGGCTCAACCGACAACCTGCTCAACGAGACCGGTCGCCGCCAGGCGGCAGAGCTGGCCCAGCGCCTGGCGGGCGTGAAGTTCGCCCACATCTACAGCAGCGGCCTGAAGCGCGCGCAGGAGACGGCCGCCGCCTTCGCGGGCAGCACACCGGTCACGCCCCTGCCCGCCCTCAACGAGCGTTCCTTCGGCAAGTTCGAAGGCATCTTTGAAGACGAACGCAGCGGCGCGCTGTACGCAGAGTTCGGCCGTCGAGGCAACGTGCTCGACGATGCGCTGGATGGCGGTGAATCGCTGCAGAGCCAGGCGGACCGTGTGAAGACCGCGGTGCGCGAGATCACGACCAAACACCGCAGCGGCAGCGTGGCCATCGTCGCCCACGGCGGCGTGAACCCGCTGGCACTGGCCGCCCTGCTGGATCTGCCGGTGGCCGAGGCCGTGGCCCGCATCAAGCAGGGCAACGACGAGGTCTACCTCGTGCGCCTGCGCCCGGGCCAGACGCCTTCGGTCTGGAAGCAGGTCACACGGACCACGCTGGAACAACTCTGATCGTCAGCTGTCACACAACAAAAAAGGGGGCTGATGCCCCCTTTTTTTGCAGTCATCGCTACTCAGGCGGTCTGTGGCGACAAACGCGGGTAGTCGGTGTAACCCACAGGGCCTTCGGTGTAGAAGGTCTTGGGGTTGGCCGCGTTCAGCGGCGCGCCCATGCGCAGGCGCTCGGGCAGGTCCGGGTTGGCCAGGAAGGGCACACCAAAGGCCACGGCGTCGAGCTGGCCCGCGGCCACGGCCTGGGCCGCTTCTTCACCGCTGTAGCCCATATTGCCGATCAGCACGCCCTTGTAGGCGGCACGTGACGGTGTCATCAGGTCGCCCTTCTGCAGGCCCTTGAAGTCGCCACGCATCAGGTGCAGATAGGCCAGGTCAAAACGGTTCAGCTCACCGGCCAGCCAGGTCGTCAGGCCCACGGGGTCGCTGTCCATCATGCTGTTGAAGCTGTTGAGCGGCGACAGACGCAGGCCCACACGTTCGCTGCCCCAGACGGCGCAGGTGGCTTCGAGCACCTCAAACAGCAGGCGCGCGCGGTTTTCACGCGGGCCGCCGTAGGGGCCACTGCGTTGGTTGGCGCCGTCACGCAGGAATTCGTCCAGCAGATAGCCGTTGGCGCCGTGCACTTCCACGCCGTCAAAGCCTGCGGCCTTGGCATTCACCGCGGCCTGGCGGAAACCGGCCACGATGCCCGGCAGTTCGTCGTCGCGCAGCGCGCGGGGTTCGGCATAGGCCACCTTGCCCTTGGGCGTGTAGACCTGGTCGCTGGTGATGGCAATGGCACTGGGTGCTACGGGCTGCGC
Organism: uncultured Hylemonella sp.; assembly: GCA_963513855.1. GTDB lineage: Bacteria > Pseudomonadota > Gammaproteobacteria > Burkholderiales > Burkholderiaceae_C > Hylemonella. The sequence continues at coordinate 1,885 of CAUPRZ010000317.1, read as the reverse complement.
GTCGCCATTCAGATCGGGATGACAGGCGCGGCCGCCGTGCCAGATCTGCAGAAAAATGCGGCCGCCGGCGGCATGCACGGCCTCGGTCACCAGACGCCAGCCATTCACCTGGGCCTGCGAGTGCACACCCGGCTCCTTCCAGAAGGCCGAGTTGCCTTCCATGGCCATGGTGGCCTCGGCGATCAGCAGGCCGGCGCTGGCGCGCTGGGCATAGTGCTCGGCCATCATGGCGTTGGGCAGGTGGGCCTCACCGGCACGGGCGCGCGTGAGCGGCGCCATGAAGACTCGGTTGGGCACGCTCAGGGCGCCCACTTGCAGCGGGGTGAACAGGGTGGTCATGGGGTAAGGAGAAGAGAGAGGAGAAAAGAAACAGACCGCGCCATCTTGCCCCAGCGGCCCCGCTGCCGCTGAGCGCGGCACAGAACACGGATCAGGCGTGCGGGTACTGCAGCTGCCTGCGCACCTTAAGGTTCCAAAGGTGTAGAGACACTGGCCTCCCAGGCCAGCATGGCCACCTTGCGCTCATCACCCCAGCGGTAGTGACCGCTCTCTCCGCTCTCGCGGATCACGCGGTGGCAGGGAATGAGGTAGCCGATGGTGTTGGCCGCCAGGGCACTGCCCACGGCGCGTTGGGCCTTCGGTTTGCCTGCCAGCGCCGCGAGCTGGGTGTAAGACACCCGCCGCCCCGGCGGCAGGCGCAGCAGCGCCTCCCAGACCTTGAGCTGGAAGTTGGTGCCGCGCAGCAGCAGGTGCAGACGCCCGGCCTGCGGCGTCGTAGGAAACACCTGGTCCATCAGCGTCTGTGCCTCGGCATCCTCACGCTGCAGTTCAGCTGCGGGCCAGGCCGCGCGCAATTCGTCCAGGCGCTGTGCGCCGTCTTCATCCAGAAAGGCCAGGTAACAGATGCCGCGGGGTGTCCAGCCGGCCAGCACCGTGCCGAAAGGCGTCTGGGCTTCACCCCAGCGCAAGCCCACACCCGCGCCGCCGCTCTTGATTTCACCTGGTGTCATCGCCTCGCAGCTCACCAGCAGATCGTGCAGCCGCCCCGGACCCGAGAGGCCGCTGGCCTGCGCCGCGCCCAGCACGTCCTGCGCCTCGCGCAGGGCGGCCAAGGCGTGTTCCTTGCTCAGGTACTGCAGAAAACGTTTGGGCGAGATGCCGGCCCAGGCTGCGAAGACGCGTTGCAGATGGTGTTCGCTCAGGTGCACGGCAGCGGCCACCTCGGCCAGCGTGGGCTGCTGCTGCGCATGCGTGCGCAGGTAGCGGATGGCCTGGGCCACCAGCGCGTACTGGCGGCCGGGCTGGGCCAGCAGGGCTTCATTCACGCGGCACTCTCCTTGCGCGCCCACAGAGTGCGCGGGTCGAAACCCGTCACCAGGGCCGTGCCCGTGAGCACCACCAGGGCGCCACCCACGGTCTGCCAGCCCACGGCCTCGCCCAGAAAGAGGTGGCCCCAGAGGATGCCAAAGACCGGGATCAGAAAAGTCACGGTCAGCGCCGAGGCTGCGCCCAGTGCTGCCACCAGGCGGAAGTACATCAGATAGGCCACCCCCGTGCAGAGCAGGCCCAGGCCCAGCACCGCGCCCCAGACCAGCAGGGGCGTGGCCGTCTCAGGCAGGGGCGCATGGCCGGCAAAAGGCAGCACGGGCCAGAGCAACGCCGTGGCAGCCCACATGCTGCCGTGGGCGTTGGCATAGGGTGTGAGCCCGTTGCCGGCCGATTTGGCGTAGTGGCTGGCAATGGCGTAGCTGCCGGGCGCCAGCAGCACGAGGGCCAGCACCCAGCCCGAACCGGGCTTGAGCATGGCCGGGTCCAGGCCCATGAGCAGGGCCACGCCCGCCACCCCCAGGGCCAGGCCCAGGGCGGTGCGGCCCTTGAGCGGCTC
>CAUPRZ010000316.1:0-3584 GCA_963513855.1 uncultured Hylemonella sp. | reverse complement strand
CCGCTGGAGTGGACCGAGATCATCGTGATCTTCATGCCCATCTTCATCCCGCTGCTGGACAACTTCGGGGTCGACCCGCTGTTTTTCGGCCTGCTGGTGGCGCTGAATCTGCAGACCGCCTTCCTGAGCCCGCCGGTGGCCATGGCCGCCTTCTACCTCAAGGGGGTGAGCCCGCCGCAGGTGACGCTGAATCAGATCTTTGCCGGCATGCTGCCCTTCATGGGCATCCAGGTCCTGGCCATCTTCCTGCTGTACCAGTTCCCGGCCATCGGCATGTGGCTGCCCCAGGTGCTGTACAAGTAATCAGCGAATCAGTGACCTGTCGCCGGGCAGGGAAAACAGGGGGCGCTTCGGCGCCCCTTTTTCTTGGCCGAACCGGGCGAAAGGGCTAAGATTGACGTTTACGTAAACGTCAATCGAGCCCGTCCATGACCCAGCTCTCCGCCGACTACCAGGCCCTGGCCAACTACCGCCCCAAACACAAGGTGCGTTTTGTCACCGCGGCCAGCCTGTTTGACGGGCACGATGCAGCCATCAATATCATGCGCCGCATCCTGCAGGGCATGGGCGCCGAGGTCATCCACCTGGGCCACAACCGCAGCGTGGACGAAGTCGTCACCGCTGCGCTGCAGGAAGACGTGCAGGGCATCGCCATCAGCTCCTACCAGGGTGGGCATGTCGAATACTTCAAGTACATGATCGATCTGCTAAGACAGCGTGGCGGGCAGCACATCCAGGTCTTCGGCGGCGGTGGCGGGGTCATCGTGCCCAGCGAGATCCGCGAGTTGCAGGACTACGGCGTCACGCGCATCTACAGCCCCGAAGACGGGCAGCGTATGGGCCTGGCCGGCATGATCGGCGAGATGGTCATGCGCTGTGACCAGGACCTGACGGTGCACGCACCGCAGCAGCTGGCGGCGATCCAGGGCCATGGCGAACTGGCATGGCGGGCGCTGGCGCAGCTCATCACGGTGCTGGAAGGTGGCCATGCGGATGCGGCCTTGCTGCAGACCTTGCGGGAGCAGGCGCAGGGCCTGAGGGTGCCTGTGCTCGGTGTCACCGGCACCGGTGGTGCCGGCAAATCCAGCCTGACCGACGAGCTGATCCGGCGCCTGCGTCTGGACCAGGGTGACGCACTGCGCGTAGCCGTCATCAGCATCGATCCTTCACGCCGCAAGAGCGGTGGTGCCCTGCTGGGCGACCGCATCCGCATGAACGCCATCAGCCCATGGGCGCAAGGTTCACGCGTCTACATGCGCTCACTCGCCACACGTGATGCCGGCAGCGAGATCAGCGCGGCTCTGCCCGATGTGGTGGCCGCCTGCAAGTGTGCTGGCTTTGATCTGATCGTGGTCGAGACTTCGGGCATAGGGCAGGGGGACGCGGCCATCGTGCCCCATGTGGATGTGCCCCTGTATGTGATGACACCTGAGTTCGGCGCGGCCAGCCAGCTCGAGAAGATCGACATGCTGGACTTCGCCGAGTTTGTGGCCATCAACAAGTTCGACCGCAAGGGCGCGCCCGACGCATTGCGTGATGTGGCCAAGCAGGTGCAGCGCAACCGCGAAGCCTGGGGTACGCCGCCCGATCAGATGCCGGTCTTCGGCACCATGGCCGCGCGTTTTAACGACGACGGCGTGACAGCGCTGTACCAGGCGCTCAAGGTTCGCCTGGTTGCCCTGGGCCTGAAGCTGCAGGAGGGGCGCCTGCCGACTGTGAGCGTGCGCCACAGCAGCAACCAGAGCCCCATCGTGCCCGGTGCCCGCACGCGTTACCTGGCCGAGATCTCCGACACCGTGCGTGGCTACAAACGCCGTGCGCGGGCCCAGGCGCGGCTGGCGCGCGAGATCCAGCAACTGCAAGCCGCCGCTGCCATGCTCAAGGCGGAAAAACCCGACCGCGCCAAAGCGGCCGAGGCCGCGATTGATCTGGCGCAGGCGCGTGAACTGCAGATGGACGACGATGCCGCTCGATTGCTGGCTCAGTGGCCGGCCATGCAGCAGGCTTATGCCGGCGACGAGTACGTGGTGAAGATCCGTGACCAGGAAATCCGCACTGCGCTGACCACCAAGTCTTTGAGCGGCACGACGATACGCAAGGTCAGCCTGCCCAAGTACGAAGACCATGGCGAGATCCTCCAGTGGCTGATGCTGGACAACGTGCCCGGCAGCTACCCCTACACGGCCGGCACCTTTGCCTTCAAACGCGAGAACGAGGACCCCACACGTATGTTCGCGGGTGAAGGCGACCCCTTCCGCACCAACAAACGTTTCAAGCTCTTGTCCGAGGGCATGCCGGCCAAACGCCTGTCCACGGCCTTTGACTCGGTCACGCTTTATGGCAACGACCCGGATCGGCGCCCCGACATCTACGGCAAGGTCGGCAACTCCGGCGTGAGCATTGCCACGCTGGAGGACATGAAGGTGCTCTACGGCGGCTTCGACCTCTGCAACCCGGCCACGTCCGTGAGCATGACCATCAACGGCCCGGCGCCCACCATCCTGGCCATGTTCATGAACACGGCGGTTGACCAGAATCTGGAGAAGTTCAAGGCCGACAATGGCCGCGAGCCGACGGACACTGAAAGCCAGAAGATTCGCGCCTGGGTACTCGAAAACGTGCGCGGTACCGTGCAGGCTGACATCCTCAAGGAAGACCAGGGTCAGAACACCTGCATCTTCTCCACCGAGTTCTCGCTCAAGGTCATGGGCGACATCGCCGAGTATTTTGTGCACCACAAGGTGCGCAACTTCTACTCGGTGTCCATCAGCGGTTATCACATCGCCGAGGCCGGGGCCAACCCCATCAGCCAGCTGGCCTTCACGCTCTCCAACGGCTTGACCCTGGTGGAGGCCTATCTGGCGCGGGGCATGCACATCGACGACTTCGCGCCCAATCTGTCCTTTTTCTTCTCCAATGGCATGGACCCTGAGTACACGGTCATGGGTCGTGTGGCGCGCCGCATCTGGGCCGTGGCCATGAAGGAGAAGTACGGTGCGAATGAGCGGTCGCAGAAGTTGAAATACCACATCCAGACCAGCGGCCGCAGCCTGCACGCCCAGGAGATCCAGTTCAACGACATCCGCACCACGCTGCAGGCCCTGATCGCCATCTACGACAACTGCAACAGCCTGCACACCAACGCCTTCGACGAGGCCATCACCACACCCACGGAAGATTCCGTGCGCCGTGCCATGGCCATCCAGCTCATCATCAACCGCGAGTGGGGGCTGGCGAAAAACGAGAACCCCAACCAGGGTGCCTTCATCATCGAAGAGCTGACCGAGCTGGTGGAGGAGGCCGTGCTGGCCGAGTTCGAACGCATCAGCGAACGCGGCGGTGTGCTGGGCGCCATGGAGACCGGCTACCAGCGCGGCAAGATCCAGGACGAGAGCATGAGCTACGAGATGCTCAAGCACACGGGGGAGCTGCCCATCATTGGCGTCAACACCTTCCGCAACCCCCATGGCGACACCGTGATGGAGAAGCTGGAGCTCGCGCGTTCGACCGAAGAGGACAAGCAAAGCCAGCTGCAGCGCCTGCAGGACTTCCACACCCGCCATGCGGCCACGGCGCCCGCCATG
>CAUPRZ010000315.1:0-3597 GCA_963513855.1 uncultured Hylemonella sp. | reverse complement strand
TCGCCATTCGCGCCGACCCACAAGTCAAACGCGCCTACCTGGGCGACGAGCTGGAGGAGGGCGCCTGATGCCGCAGACCGCGCCACGCCGGGTGGGTGCCTGGCGCCACTTTCATCCCCTGACCCTGGCGGTCGGCCTGCTGCTGCAAGTGCATCTGGGCTGGCTGCTCATGGTCGACCACTTGAACCCGCCACCCGGTGTCGAGGCGCTGCAGCGTGTGCCCGTGGAGATCCTGGCGGTGCAGGAGAGCAGCCCGCAGCTGCGGGTGCGCGGCGTGGACGATGAGCAGCGTGACATGGTGTTCCCGGGTTCGGTCGCGCTGCTGGCGTCCGTCCACACACCGCTGGACGCCGCAGAATGGCGCAGCTTGCCCGGTTGCATGGGTTATGTGCTGGGCGCCCCCATGCGCTGGGTGCGCGAGGAGCGTTTCCAGGTCTGGGAACTGCATTGCGGCCCCGTGCACCGCGTCTACGACGAGTTTCAGGCCGCCTACGAGGCTACTGCCCACGAGGCGCAGCGCGCCATGGAGTGGCATGGGGGTCTCATCCTGTTGCTGACCGTGGTGGTGCTGGTGCTGGAACACCGCGCCCTGCGGCGCCGGAGGAAGGCATGAGTGTTTTGCTCAAAGTCGAGGACCTGCAGACCGCCTATGGCGCCAGCCAGGTGCTGTTCGGCATCAGCCTCACGGTGCCGGTGGGCGGGGTGGCCACCCTGCTGGGCCGCAACGGCATGGGCAAGACCACCACGGTGCGTTCCATCCTGGGCCTGACGCCGCCACGCACGGGCGTGGTGCGTTTTATGGGGGAACGTATCACCGGCCTGAGCCCGGACCGTATTGCGCGTATGGGCCTGGCCCTGGTGCCCGAGGGCCGGCAGATTTTCCCCAACCTCACGGTGGAAGAAAACCTGCGGGCCTTTGCGGCCAACCGGCGCGCCCATGCCGAGCCCTGGACGCTGGACCGTGTCTACGCCCTCTTCCCCGCGCTGGCCGGTCGCCGCCGCCACATGGGCAACCAGCTCTCGGGGGGCGAACAGCAGATGCTGGCCATTGGTCGTGCCCTGATGACCAACCCCGAGCTGCTGATCCTGGACGAGGCCACGGAGGGCCTGGCCCCGCTGATCCGCGAGCAGATCTGGGACTGCCTGGCGCAGCTGCGGGCCCAGGGCCTGAGCATCCTGGTGATCGACAAATACGTGCAGCGCCTGATCCGTCTGGCCGACCAGCACACGGTGATCGAACGCGGCCGTGTGGTCTGGGCGGGCACGTCGGCGGAACTTTCGGCCGATCCCGGCCTCTGGCACAGGTACCTCGGTCTCTGAGGCGCCCACCCGGTCCGGGCGCTTTTACCCGTCTTGTTTCCCCGCTTTACCTAGGGGAAACACTGATGTGGCCTAATTCTTGCGAATTCGGAATCAGGGAACCAGGTCCCGATACCGAATCAGACCCCAAGAACACCATGTCCCGCCGCTCGTCCATCGCCCGTCTGTCTGCACCCGCCGTGTTCCGGCCGGGTCTGGGCTGGGTGCTGGTGCTGCTGGTCGGGCTGCTGTGGTCCTGGTCCCAGGCTCAGGCCCAGACGGCTGCGCTGCCGCTGGACAGCCCTGAGCTCAGCTACCTCCTCTGGCCGCAGGAGACGGCCGAGGCCTACGCTGCCCTGAACGACCGCGGGGCCGACCGCAAGGCCTACGCCTGTGTCAAACCGCCGAGCCTCAAGTGCCAGGCGGCCAAGCTGATCCTCAACGAGATCGCCGATCACCAGTACCCACAGGCCCACGAGGAACTGTGGCTGGCCATGCCGCAGACCGTCCCGGTCCAGGCGCCTCAGCCTGCGCTGCCGCACATCGCGCGTCAGCCCCTGCTGCGCCCGCCGGCTCTGCTCGGCTGAATCTTTTTCCCTTTTTCCGGATGACGCGGTCGGCCTGCAGGGTCTGGCCGGGCCGTGTCCCCCTGTCTCTGTCTGAGGATCGAATGAAGCAACGTAATTCCTGGCGGCTCTGGTCGGCCAGCCTCCTGCTGTGGCCTGCGGCCGCAGCCTTGGCCCAGCCGGCCGAGCCCCTGCTGGCCCAGGCGGCCCCGGTCGCCGCCCAGCCTGCCGCCACCGCCGGCACGGCCTACACCCTGGACGCCCTGGTGCGCCTGGTGCTCACCTACAACCCCACCCTGTCGGGCGCCCGCAGCGCGCGCGAGCAGGCCGAGGCTGGCATCCGCTCGGCCGGGGCCCTGTCCAACCCGCGGCTGGAGTTCAGCGACGGCCGCCAGCGCCCCAACGGCGTGGCCGGCAGCAGCGGCAACATCAGCGGCTGGGGCGTGTCCCAGCTGATCGAGAACCCCTGGATGCGCAGTGCGCGCGTCGAGGCGGCCGAACACGGCCTGCGCAGCGTGGAGGCCCAGCTGGGCCTGACACGTGGCGAGGTGGTGGCCCAGGTGAAGCTGCGGGCCTACGAGCTGCTGCTGCGCATCGAGGAGTCGCGCGCGGCCGACGATGAACTGTTGCTGCTGGAGCAGACGCGTGACCGCGTACGCCTGCGGGTGCAGAGCGGCGAGGCCGCGCGCTACGAAATCATCAAGGCCGAGGCCGAGTTCATCAGCGCGCGCCAGCGTCAGCAGACCGCCCAGCTGGCCGTGGAACAGGCACGCATCCGCCTCAACCAGCTCGCCGCCGGTCAGCTGCCCCTGGGCTGGACCCTGAGCGCCAGCCTCAGTGACACGCTGCCGTCCGTGCAGGCGCCGATGCTGCGCGAGAGCCTGCTCACCACCAACCCCGAGCTGCAGAGCCTGCGCGCCGAGGTGGAGCGGCAGCAGGCCCGTGTGCGTGAAGCCAGCGCCAGCCGCTGGCCCGGCATCGAGCTGCGCTACAACGACTTGCGCGACCCCGACAACCGCCAGGGCATGGTGGGCGCCAGCATCCAGATCCCCCTGCTGGACCAGAAGCGCGGCCCGCGGGCCGAGGCCGAGGCTGCCTCGGTGCGCGTGCGCACCCAGCTGGAGAGCCGCCAGACCGAGCTGCAGCTGCAGCTGGACTCCGCCGTGATGGCGCTGGAAATGGCGCGCCTGCGCGTCGAAGCTCTGGGCAAGGGCGCCATCCAGGACGCCGAGGCCGCCGTGCGTGTGGCCCAGGCCGCCTACCGTTATGGCGAGCGCGGCATCCTCGACGTGCTGGACGCGCAGCGTGTGCTGCGCACCGTGCGCGCCGATCTGCTGCAGGCCCGCTACCAGCTGCAGGCCGCCGCCATTGAAATCGATCTCCTGACCGGCCGCGACGCCGTACTACCCTGATCACTGCAAGACAACACACCATGAACAAGCAACACACACATTTCCGGCCGGCGCTGCTGGCCACGCTGCTGGCCGCTGCCCTGCTGGCAGGCTGCGGCAAGGGCCCGGCCGAGAGCGCGGCCGAACCGGCCGTCGACCCCGACCTGGTCCTGGTCAACGCCGAGATGGCGCGCAACTTCAAGGTCGCGCCCCTGGCCCTGCAGATGGTCAGCACCGAGCGGGACCTGCCGGGCCGCATCGAGGCCAATGAACAGCTGGTCACGCGCATCGGCGCTTCCGTCACCGGTCGGGTCACCGAGGTCTTTGCCGAGGTCGGTGCG
>CAUPRZ010000314.1:0-3609 GCA_963513855.1 uncultured Hylemonella sp. | reverse complement strand
GCCCCTGCTGGACAAGGCCCTGGCCGGGGAGCAGGACGCCGGCGTGCGCGACGTGCTGGCCCTGGCCCGTGCGGCCGTGCTGCTGGAAAGCGCAGACAAGGCCCAGCGTCTGGCCGCGGCCGGTGCCCTGGCGCAAAGCCGCACACCCGACACCAAGCTGCTGCTCAACCAGCGGCTGGCCAACGAGACCGACGCCGATGTGAAGGCGCAGATCAGCTCCGCCATCCGCCAGATCGACGACGGCCTGCAGTGGGGCGAACGCCTGGGCCAGGCCTTCACGGGCATCAGCCTGGGCAGCATCCTGCTGCTGGCCGCGCTGGGCCTGGCGATCACCTACGGGCTGATGGGCGTGATCAATATGGCCCACGGCGAACTCATCATGATCGGCGCCTACGCCACTTACGTGGTGCAGGGCCTGTTCCAGAAATACCTGCCGGGCGCCTTTGACTGGTATCTGGTGGCCGCCGTGCCCGTGGCCTTCCTGGCTTCGGCGCTCGTCGGTGCGGCGCTGGAGCGCAGCGTGATCCGTTTCCTCTACGGCCGCCCGCTGGAGACCCTGCTGGCCACCTGGGGCATCAGCCTGGTGCTCATGCAGGCCGTGCGTTCGATCTTCGGCGCGCAGAACGTGGCGGTGGAGAACCCGGCCTGGATGAGCGGGGGCTGGTTGTTGCTGCCCAACCTCATGCTGCCCTACAACCGCCTGGTCATCATCGCCTTTGCGGTGGCCGTGCTGGTGGGCATGGCCCTGCTGATCGGCCGCACGCGCCTGGGTCTGTTTGTGCGCGGTGTCACGCAGAACCGCCCCATCGCCTCCTGCATGGGCGTGAACACGGCGCGCGTGGACACCTATGCCTTCGCACTCGGTTCGGGCATCGCCGGCCTGGCCGGTTGCGCGCTGAGCCAGGTGGGCAACGTGGGCCCGGATCTGGGCCAGGGTTATATCGTCGACTCCTTCATGGTCGTGGTGCTTGGTGGTGTGGGCCAGCTGGCCGGCACGGTGTACGCAGCGATGGGTCTGGGCGTGCTCAACAAATTCCTCGAAGGCTGGACGGGGGCCGTGCTGGCCAAGATTGCCGTGCTGGTCTTCATCATCATCTTCATCCAGAAGCGTCCGCAAGGGATATTCGCGATGAAAGGCCGTGAAGTATGAATACCCCCAGGCTTCGCTCCCTTCGTTCGCTGCGCCACCCCCCTTGCAGGGGGCGCTCCCAGCAGCCCGGCAAAGCCGGTTCTGCGGGAGCCCGCGGCTGGGCGTGTGCGTGCCAGCTCGCGTGCGGAAAGTAGAACTACATGGCGACCAACATCTCTCTTCCTTCTCCCGCGCCGCTAATGACCCGCGCGGGCTGGAGCGCCTTCCTCGTGGCACTGCTGGCCGTCTGCGCGCTGGCGCCTGTGCTCAACCTGTTGGTGCCGCAAGGCAGCGTCTTCCATCTGAGCGACTACGGCGTGGCCCTGCTGGGCCGCATCATGTGTTACGCCATCTGTGCCCTGGCCATGGACCTGATCTGGGGTTACACCGGCATCCTGTCGCTGGGCCACGGCCTGTTCTTTGCGCTCGGTGGTTACGTGATGGGCATGTACCTCATGCGCCAGATCGGCCGTGACGGCAATTACAAAAGCGATCTGCCCGACTTCATGGTCTTCCTGGACTGGAAGGAACTGCCCTGGCACTGGGCGCTGAGCGACAGCTTCATCGCCACGCTGATCTTGATTGTTCTGGTGCCGGGCGTGGTGGCCTTTGTGTTCGGCTACTTCGCCTTCCGCTCGCGCATCAAGGGCGTGTACTTTTCCATCATCACCCAGGCCATGACCTTTGCGGCCATGCTGCTCTTCTTTCGCAACGAGACGGGTTTCGGCGGCAACAACGGCTTCACCGACTTCAAGCGCATCCTGGGCGTGCCGATTGCCACGCACAACATGCGCATGTTCCTCTTTGTGCTCACCGGGCTCACGCTGCTGGCCTTTTTCCTGCTGGCCCGCTGGCTGGTGCGCGCCAAGTTTGGCCGGGTGCTGCAGGCCATCCGCGACGCCGAGAGCCGGGTGATGTTCTCGGGCTACAACCCCCTGGGCTACAAGCTGGCGATCTGGACACTGTCGGCGGTGATGTGCGGCATTGCGGGCGCGCTCTATGTGCCCCAGGTGGGCATCATCAACCCGGGCGAGATGAGCCCGGCCAACTCCATCGAGATCGCCATCTGGGCCGCGGTCGGCGGGCGGGCCACGCTGATCGGTCCCATCGTCGGCGCCTTTGTGGTCAGTGGCGCCAAGAGCTGGCTCACCGTGGCGGCCCCGGAGTTCTGGCTTTATTTCCTGGGCGGCCTGTTTATCGTGGTCACGCTCTTCCTACCCGATGGGGTGGTGGGGCTGGTGAAAAAACTTAAGACCATGTGGGAGAAAAAAGCATGACGCCCGATCTGCTGGAGCAGGGTGCGCAGCGCTACCGAGAACGCTTGGCTGCGCTTGACGCCGCGCGCCTGGAAACCGTGGCCGGCGGCCAGACCGCGAGCTACGGCCGCCTGGTGCAGGCCGACGAGGTGGATGTCACCCATGGCCGCATCCTTTACCTCGAAGACGTGAGCGTGAGCTTCGACGGCTTCAAGGCCATCAACAAGCTGAGCCTGGACATCGCGCCCGGTGAGCTGCGCTGCATCATCGGCCCCAACGGCGCCGGCAAGACCACGATGATGGACATCATCACCGGCAAGACCCGGCCCGACGAAGGCACGGTGTTTTTCGGCTCCACCATCGACCTGCTGCGCCACAGCGAACCCCAGATCGCCCAGCTGGGCATAGGCCGCAAGTTCCAGAAGCCCACGGTTTTCGAGCAGCTCACGGTCTTCGAAAACCTGGAACTCGCGCTCAAGACCAACAAGGGCGTCAAGTCCTCGATGTTCTTCCGCCTCGATTCGGCACAGAGCGACCGCCTGGCCGAAGTGCTGCACACCATCCACCTGGCCGACAGCGTGACCCGTCAGGCCGGTTTCCTGAGCCATGGCCAGAAGCAGTGGCTGGAGATCGGCATGTTGCTGATGCAGGACCCGAAGCTGCTGCTGCTCGATGAACCCGTGGCGGGCATGACCGATGAGGAGACGGCGCGCACGGCGGAGCTCTTCCTGACGCTCAAGGGCAAGCATTCGCTGATGGTGGTGGAGCACGATATGAGTTTCATCAAGACGATTTCGGAGATCGTCACTGTGTTGTGTGACGGGTCTGTACTTGCTCAAGGGACGCTTGAGGAGGTTCAGGCGGATGAGCGGGTGATTGAGGTTTATTTGGGGAGATGACGGTGTCTTCTTCTCTTCTTTTTCGCGTCGCTGGTAAGGCTGCTTTGCCGGGATGTGCCCCCGGCAGGGCACTTACTTTCTTTGTCTCGCCAAAGAAAGTAAGCAAAGAAAGGCGAGCCGGATTCGTCGACCCGCTGCGCGGGCACGCTGCGTTGCTCGGCCTGAGCGGGGTGCGCGCAAACTCGCTGCGCTCAAACATGCGCGCCCCTCTGTCCGCTCAGCCCAGCGCTACTCGCCTCCTCATTACGGCGGAGGGGGTCGAATACCAACCCCCAATACAACAAGGACGCGCCATGGCGCGTCCTTGTGGGGCCCGGCTGTTCGG
>CAUPRZ010000313.1:0-3615 GCA_963513855.1 uncultured Hylemonella sp. | reverse complement strand
TCGTGAAGCTCGCGCAGGAGATCATGCCCAGGCGCTACCCCAAACTGGACACGCCGGACTACACGACCATCATTGACGACATCTCCTACGCGCGCCTGCTGCATGCACTGGACGAGGCCAAACAACGTGGCGCCCAGGTGATATCGCTGATCCCGGGCAAACCCTTTGACGCCAAGCTGCGCAAGATCGCGCCGCATATCGTGCTGGATGCCCCGGCTGATTGCCTGCTGATGCAGCGCGAGATCTTCGGCCCCATCCTGCCTGTCATTTCCTACGAGGACCTGGAAGACGATGTGATCAAGCGCATCAACACCGGGCCGCGTCCGCTGGCGCTCTACCCCTTCACGAATGAGAAGGCTGTGCAGCAGGAAATTCTCACGCGCGTGATGTCGGGCGGCGTGTCGATCAACGACGCGCTCTTCCACGTGGGCCAGGAAGAACTGCCCTTCGGCGGTGTGGGCGCCTCGGGCATGGGTCACTACCATGGCTACGAGGGTTTCCTCACCTTCTCCAAGCTGCGCCCGGTGTTTATCCAGGCGCGTTTCTCGGCAGCCAAGTTGCTCGCGCCGCCCTATGGGCCGCTGACAGACAAGCTGCTGAAGTTCCTGCTGAAGTAAGCAGGAACCTCGGTGTCGCCGGGCCGCCCCAAGACACCGAACGCCCCCAGTGGGGGCAGCGACGACACGCAGTGCGCAAGCGTGGGGGCGTCCTAGTTCTGCTCAGACCGCCGGGTCGCGAATGTCCTTGCGGATCGCGTCGATGGCCTTGAGCAGCTCGGGGCTCAGCGTCGTGCCCCAGGCGTTGAGGTCCTCGTCCAGCTGGGCCACCGAGGTCACGCCGATGATGGTGCTGGCCACCTGCCACTTGGTGTAGCAGAAGGCCAGGGCCATCTGCGTGGGCGTCAGGCCGTTTTCACGTGCCAGCGCGTTGTAACGGCGCGCGGCGTCCAGCGCCTCGGCACGGCCCCAGCGTTGCTTGCGCACGCTCTCGAACTTGGCAATACGACCGTCCTTGGGCGCATCGGCCCCGAGGAAACCACTGGCGTCGTACTTGCCCGTGAGCAGACCGAAGCCCAGCGGCGAATAGGCCAGCAGCGAGACCCCCAGGCGATACAGGGTTTCGTCCAGACCGTTTTCCACCGTGCGATTCACCAGGCAGTAGGGGTTCTGCGTGGTGGCCACACGGGGCAGGCCATGCTGCTCGGCCAGGCGCACGAACTCGTGCACGCCGTAGGACGACTCGTTCGACAGGCCGATGGCCCGCACCTTGCCGGCCTTGACCAGCTTGCCCAGGGCTTCCAGCTGCTCATGGATGGATGTGACTGTCTTGTCGTCCTTGCTCGGGTCGAAGTACATCATGCCGAACATGGGCACATGGCGCAGCGGCCAGTGGATCTGGTACAGATCAATCACGTCGGTCTTGAGGCGCTTCAGGCTGTCGTCGCAGGCCGCCAGCATCTCGGCCGGCGTCACATTGGGGCTGCCCTTGCGCACCCAGTCCATGCCACGCGAGGGGCCGGCCACCTTGGTCGCCAGCTGCATCTTGGCGCGCGCACCGGGGCGGCTGGCGTACCAGTTGCCGATGATCTTCTCGGTCGCGTTATAGGTCTCGGGCTTGGTGGGCACGGCATAGATCTCGGCCGTGTCCAGGAAGTTGATGCCACGCTCCAGCGCGCGGTCCAGGATGCGATGCGCCGTGGCTTCATCGACCTGTTCGCCAAAGGTCATGGTGCCCAGGCAGATGGGGGTGACGTGCAGATCGCTCTGACCAAGTTGGACGTTTTTCATGTTTTCTCTCACTGAACAGCAAAGCGGCGAGTTTACGGAGTCTTCCATTTCCCTGCTTGCCGCGCGCGCTCTTCCTCCTGCAGGCGCAGCACACGGCGTTGCACCTTGCCCGTGGTCGTCATGGGCAGGGCCTCGATGAACTCGATCTCCTTGGGGTACTCGTAAGGCGCGAGCTTGCCGCGCACATGCTGCTGCAGCTCGGCGACCAGGCCGCTACCGTCACCCAGGGCGGCACGGGCCTCGGGCGTCAGCACCACATAGGCCTTGACCAGGGCGCCGCGCTCGGTGTCGGGCTTGGGCACCACGGCCGCATTGGCCACGGCCGGGTGCTTGACCAGGCAGTTCTCGATCTCGCCAGGACCGATGCGGTAACCCGCAGCCTTGAACATGTCGTCTGCGCGGCCCTGGTACCAGAGATAGCCATCGGCATCTCGGACGGCCAGATCGCCGGTACGGCACCAGTCCCCTGTGTACTTGGCACGTGTGCCGGCCTCGTTTTTCCAGTAACCGAGAAAAAAGATTGGGTCGGGCTGACCATGCACGTCAAGACTGTGGATGGCCACCTCACCCAGGGTGTCCGCAGCACATTCCCGCCCGGCCTCGTCGATCACCGCCACCCGGTGCCCGGGATAGCCCTTGCCCATGCTGCCGGGCTTGGGCGGCCAGAAGATGGAGCAGTTGCCGACGATGTAGTTGACCTCGGTCTGACCGAACATCTCGTTGACCGTCACGCCCAGCTGCTGCTGGCAGTAGGCAAACACCGCGTCCCCCACCGCCTCGCCCGCGCTCATGATGGCCTGCAGCTTGAGTTTGAAAAGCTTCTTCGGCTGCGGATAGGCC
This sequence comes from uncultured Hylemonella sp., assembly GCA_963513855.1. Lineage (GTDB taxonomy): Bacteria > Pseudomonadota > Gammaproteobacteria > Burkholderiales > Burkholderiaceae_C > Hylemonella. The sequence goes on along the minus strand of CAUPRZ010000313.1, from coordinate 988 downwards.
TTCATCATGGCTTTGAGCGCCGTCGGGAAGAGGAAGGTGTGCGTGACCCCGTGCGTCTGCAACAACTCGAAGGCCGTCTGCGCACTGAAGCGACCGTTCCAGGCCACGATGGGGCGACCAAAGTAAAGAGACGGCAGCAGCGCATCCATGAGTCCACCGGTCCAGGACCAGTCAGCCGGGGACCAGAAGACGCTGGACGTCTTGGGTTCTGGCAAGGCCGGCAGCGATCCTACGGCCTGCGGATCAAAACCAAACCAGTTCTGGCTGCAGATGAAACCCGTGAGGTTGCCGATCAGCGCCCGGTGCGGGATCAACGCGCCCTTGGGGTTGCCCGTGGTGCCGCTGGTGTAGATCAGCACCGCAGGATCGTCGGCGAGCGTGGCCGCCGGTGTGTAGGTGGACGCTTGTCCGGCGGTGATACGAGCGTAGTCCAGGTCAGCCTGGGTGGCTGCGGCGCCCACCCCGATCACGTGACGCAGCGCCGTGCAGTGGCTGCGGATGCCCAACACGGCCGCGATGGACGCCTCGTCGCAGATCAGCACCGCGGTGGCGCTGTCGTTCAATCGGAACTCCAGTGCCTCGGGACCGAAAAGCGTGGACAGGGGCATGGCCACCGCCCCCATCTGCAGCACGGCCATATAGGCCACGGCGGTCTCGAAACGCTGCGGCAGCACGATGGCCACGCGGTCGCCACGCTGCACGCCCAGGCCGGCCAGGGCATGGGACAGACGGTTGGCCTGCTGCTGCAGTTCGGCGTAACTGTGGGCCCGAGCCTGCAGGCCCGGCCCGTCGGCCAGCACAGCGATGCGCTGCGCAGCGTCGGGGGCCTGCGCCCAGCGCCGGCTACAGACCTGGGCGATATTGAACTGCGCCGGCACCTCCCAGCGGAACTGGCGGTGCAGGGCCTCGTAGTTGTCCCGGTTCTGACTGCGCGCCATACCGTGTCTCCTTATGATTCTGTTCTAGGATGAATCAAATGTACCAAGCC
>CAUPRZ010000312.1:0-3656 GCA_963513855.1 uncultured Hylemonella sp. | reverse complement strand
CCATTACCGTGAGCGTGAGGTGCGCAACCTGGCGGCATCCTGTGGCGTGACGCATGTGCTGATCAAGCCCTGCGAGCCGCAGGTCATCCTGCACACCATCGAACTGGCGCTGGCGCACACCTCTGCGCCAGTGCCTCTGCCCGATATCAAGGCGTTCGATCAGGCCCATCTGCAGGTGATGACGAACAAGCTCTCGGAAAAAATCGGTGATCTGGAGTACGCCAACAGCCGCCTGGGTGCCTTGATGGATTTGCACCTGCACCTGGCCTCGGAGCGTGATCCGCTGGTGCTCTTGGAGCAGGTCTGTCGCGGGGCGCGCGATCTGATCGGAGCGAAGTTCGCGCTGCTTGGCGCGCGTGACCCCTATACCGGAGAGGTGCACTTCTTCGGCAGCGGAACGGCCAGTACCCTGGTGCGGCAGGGCCGGGCCTTGCAGTTGGAGGCCGGCCTGCTGGGGCAGGTGCTGCGTGATGGCCAGGCGCGTCGTATGACGCAGGCGTCAGACAAGACCGAAGCGCTGGGTCTGCCGGAGGGCACACCTTCCTGGCAGGCGGCGTTATTGGTTCCGCTGGCATCCCTGGAGCGCCGTTACGGCTGGATCTGCCTGGCAGACAAGCTGGGCTCGCCGTCCTTCAGCGAGGAAGACGAACAGCTTTTGTCGGCCCTGGCTGCGCAAGTCGGTCGCATCTATGAAAACGGCAGCCTTTATGCCCAGGCCCGCCGCGATGCGCAGCGCCTGCACCAGAGCGAAGAACAGCTGCGACAGCTGGCCGAGAACATTCATTCGGTGTTTTTCCTGATCGATGTACAGCAGGGCCGCAGCCTGTATATCAGTCCGGCGTATGAAACCATCTGGGGCCGCAGCTGTGCCAGTGCTTATGCCGATCCCGAGTCCTGGCTGGAGGCCGTGCACCCCGAGGACCAGGCCAATGTCCATCGGTTGTACCACCAGGGCCTGCGAAGCGGTACTTACGAGTATGAGTTCCGCATCATCCGTCCGGGCGGAGAGGTGCGCTGGATACGGTCACGCGGGTTCCCGGTGAAAGATGAGGCCGGCGCGCTGGTGCGCATCACCGGGGTGGCCGAAGACATTTCCGCGCGCAAGGAGGCCGAGCAGAAAGTCCAGCGTCTGAGCCGTGTGTATGCCGTGCTCAGCAGCATCAACACCCTGATCGTGCGTGTGCAGGAGCGCACCCAGCTGTTCCAGGAAGCCTGCCACGTGGCGGTGCGGGTGGGGGGCTTCCAGCGCGCCTGGGTCGGCATGCTCGACGTCGCCGGCAACCGTCTGGAAGTGAAGGCGATCGAGGGATTGGTGCCGGACATCCTGAAAAATGCCGACGGCCGGATCGACCTGGCCGCCGGATCGCCCTTCTACCATTCCATGGCCGCCCATGCCCTGCGCACCGGGACAGCTGTGTACACCAACCATCTGCGTCAGGACCCTCTGATTGCGTTTCAGGATGAGCTGCTCGACAGCGGCACCCAATCCATGACGGCTTTGCCCTTGCTTGTGGCTGACAAGTCGGTGGGCGTGCTCGTCCTGACGTCGGCGGAAGAAGATTTTTTTGACGCACAGGAAATGCGTCTGCTGACCGAACTGGCCGGCGACATCTCTTTCGCGCTGGACCACCTGGACAAGGCAGACCGGCTCAACTACCTGGCCTATTACGACGAAATCACCGGCTTACCCAACAACACCCTGTTCCAGGACCGCATGCGTCAGCAGCTGGAGTCCCGCGTGCAAGAGCGCACGCCCTTGGCCGTGGTGCTGGTGGATGTGGAACGCTTTCGTATCGTCACCGAAACGCTGGGCCGGCAGGTGGGGGATGCGATGTTGCGCCTGATGGCGCAGCGTATCCAGGAACAGGGCACGGGTTTTCATGCCGTCGCACGCGTGGGGATCGACCGCTTCGGACTGGTCCTGCATGACCCGCGCGATGCCGAGAGCGTGGCGGTGGCGGTGGAGCAGTTGCTGCTGACCTGTTTTGCCACGCCTTTTGCGGTGCAGGGCCAGGAGCTGCGTATGACGGGCAAGGCGGGCATTGCGCTGTCTCCACTCGACGGCGCAGATCCCGAGACCTTGATGCGCAATGCCGAAGCGGCTCTGCAGCGTGCCAAGAATGCGGTGGAACCGCTGCTCTTTTATGCCCCCGAGATGAATGTCCGGGCCGCCGAAGCGCTCAGCCTGGAAGGTCGGTTGCGCATTGCACTGGAGCGCCAGCAGTTTGTGTTGTATTACCAGCCCAAGGTCAGCCTGAGCACCGGGGCCTTGACCGGGGCCGAAGCGCTGATCCGCTGGCAGGATCCGGAGCAGGGGCTGGTGCCGCCTGGGCAATTCATTCCCATGCTGGAAGAGACCGGGCTGATCTACGAGGTCGGACGCTGGGCTTTGCGCCAGGCGGTGGCCGACAGTTTGCGCTGGCGTGCCGCAGGCCTGAAGCCGGGGCGTATCGCGGTGAATGTGTCGCCTCTGCAGTTGCGCCACCATGGTTTTGTGGCCGATGTTGCGCAGGTGATCGGGCCTGGTGCCCATGCCGCCCAGGCGCTGGAGCTGGAAATTACCGAGAGTCGCTTGATGGATGACGTGCAGCGCAATATCGCCAATCTCAAGACCCTGTGTGACATGGGCGTGAGCATTGCGCTGGATGACTTTGGTACGGGCTACTCCTCACTGGGTTATCTGGCCCAGCTGCCTGCGGACGCCTTGAAAATCGACCGCTCTTTCATCGAGAACATGACGCAGAGCCCTCAGGGTCAGGCGCTGGTGTCCACCATCATCGGCTTGGCACATTCACTGCAGCTGAAGGTGATTGCCGAGGGCGTGGAGACGGAAGAGCAGGCCCGGCTGCTGCGCTTGCTCAAGTGCGATGATATGCAAGGCTTTCTGTACAGCAAGCCCCTGCCCGTGGACGAGTTCGAGGCGCGTTTTCTTCGGGCTCCTCCCGCAGGCTGAGCTGATTGATGCTTCCTCTCTAGGCCAGCGTGTACGCCGTCTTCACCGTGGTGTAGAACTCCTGGGCGTAACGGCCCTGCTCACGCGGCCCGTAGCTGCTGCCCTTGCGCCCGCCGAAAGGCACGTGGTAGTCCACGCCTGCCGTGGGCAGGTTGACCATCACCATGCCGGCCTGGGCGTGGCGCTTGAAGTGGGTGGCGTGTTTGAGGCTGGTGGTCGCGATGCCGGCCGACAGACCGAACTCGCTGTCATTGGCCACGGCCAGCGCTTCCTCGTAGTCCTGCACGCGGATCACGCTGGCCACCGGGCCGAACACTTCCTCGCGGTTGATACGCATGGCGGGCGTGGTCTCGGTGAGCAGCGCGGGGCGCATGAAATAACCCTCGTGGCCGCTGCCGGTGTGGCAGGCGGTGCGCTCACCACCAAAGGCCAGCGTGGCACCTTCGGCTTGCGCAGCCTCTACATGGCGCAGATCCTGTGCTAGCTGCGCCTGCGAGACCACGGGGCCGATGTCGGTGCCTGCTGCCAAGGCATCACCGATCTTGAGCGTGGCCAGCCGCGCCTGCAGCGCGGCGATGTACTTCGGGTAGATGCCTGCGGTCACGATGAGCCGGCTTGAAGCCGTGCAGCGCTGGCCGGTGGAGAAAAAGGCCGACTGCACGCTCAACTCTACGGCCTGCTTCAGGTCAGCGTCGTCCAGGAT
>CAUPRZ010000311.1:0-3660 GCA_963513855.1 uncultured Hylemonella sp. | reverse complement strand
GCGATGGGGCCGCTGGCGGCCTTGAGGCCGGCGTAGGCCGCAATCTGCTCACTGTCGAAACCATGGGCCTCGACGCCCTGCTGCTCCACCACGCAGGCCGCTGCCCCCTGGGCCAGTGCGGACGGTACGAACTGCCGGCCGTCGCGCGCGGCCCCGGGCCAGGCGATGAAACCATCGCCCGCTCCAACCTGGCGACTGTCCGTATGCAGTGTGCCGCGCACACGGCCACGCAACCAGGCGGCAGCCTGCTCGGGGCTGTGCAGGCGCTGCATCACAGCTTCTCCTCCACGGCCGGCGTCTGCGCCACGATGGCCGGCTTGACCTCGATGTCGGGCTGCACGCCCAGCAGGTGCAGGGTCTGCTGCACGGTCTCGCTGAACACGGGGGCGGCCACGTCACCGCCGTAGTACTTGCCGGCGTCGGGCTCGTCGATCATCACCGCGACGATGATGCGCGGCGCGGCCACCGGGGCCAGGCCCACGAAGAAGCTGCGGTATTTTGTGTCGGCATAACCGCGGCCCTCCTGCTTGCGCGCGGTACCCGTCTTGCCTCCCACCGAGTACCCCAGGGTCTGGGCCTTGGGCGCCGTGCCACCGGGCCCCGTGGCCAGGTTGAGCATGTGGCGCACGGCCCGCGCATGGCGGGCCTGCACGATGCGCACACCACGGGCCGGGCCCTGCATCTTCTGCAGCGAGATGGGAATGATCTCGCCATCGTGTGCGAACAGGGTGTAGGCATGGGCCAACTGCACCAGACTCAACGAGAGGCCGTAGCCGTAGCTCATGGTCGCGTGCTCGATGGGTTTCCAGGTCTTCCAGGGCCGCAGGCGGCCGCTGACCGCACCCGGGAAAGGCAGCTGCGGGCGCTGGCCGAAACCGACCTGGCTGTACATCTCCCACAGGTCGCGCGCGGGCATCTGCTGCGAGAGCTTGACCATGCCGATGTTGCTGGACTTCTGCACCACCTCGCTGAGCGTGAGCACGGCGTGCGCATGGCTGTCGCTGATGGTGGAACTGCCCACCGTGAGGCGGCCGGTGCTGCTGAGCTGGATCGGGGTGGAGGGGGAAACCACCCCTTTTTCAAGCGCGAGCGCGGCCACAAAAGGCTTGACGGTGGAGCCGGGCTCGAAGGAATCGGTCAGCGCACGGTTGCGCAGGGGCGCGTTCTTGTGGCTCAGGCGGCGCGCCGGGTTGTAGCTGGGGTAGTTGGCCAGGGCCAGCATCTCGCCGGTCTGGGCGTCGAGCACGACCACGCTGCCGGCCTGGGCCTGGTTGTCCTGCACCGCCTGCTTGAGGCGCTGGTAGGCGTAGAACTGGATCTTGCTGTCGATGGACAGCTGCACGTCCTGGCCCTCCACGGGCGGCACCTGCGCACCCACGGCCTCGACCACGCTGCCCAGGCGGTCCTTGATGACACGACGCGAGCCGGACTTGCCAGCCAGGGTAGCGTTGAAGGCCAGCTCCACACCTTCCTGACCCTGGTCCTCGATGCTGGTGAAGCCGACCAGATGAGCAGCGACTTCGCCCTCGGGGTACTGGCGTTTGTATTCCTTGCGCTGGTAGACGCCCTTGATTTCCAGCGCGGCGATCTGCTTGGCAACCGGTTCATCCACCTGGCGCTTGAGCCAGACGAAGGTCTTGTCCTCATCCTCCAGCTTGCGGTTCAGGTCGACCAGCGGCATGTCCAGCAGGCGCGCCAGACGCTGCAGCTGTTTCGGGTCCCGCTCCACGTCTTCGGGGATGGCCCAGATGCTGGGGGCCAGCACGCTGGTGGCCAGGATCTGGCCATTGCGGTCCAGCACCCGGCCGCGGTTGGCCGGCAGTTCCAGCGTGCGCGCAAAACGCACCTGGCCCTGCTTCTGGAAAAAGTCGTTGGAGATGACCTGGATGTAGGCCGCGCGCCCCGCCAGCACCACAAAAGCCAGCGCGATCATGGCCACCACAAACTTGCTGCGCCACACCGGTGTACGGCTGGCCAGCAGCGGGCTGGAGGTGTACTGGATGCTGCGGCTGCTCACTGGAGTCGCCCTCCTGAAACGCGGGGCTGCACCGTGGCGCCTGCAGGCACGGTGCCGCTGTAGGGCTGGTAGCTCACGTAGTCGGTGATGGCCGGGCTGGCCGGGCGCATGGCCAGCTTGTCCTTGGCCAGCTTCTCGACGCGCTGGGTCGTGGCCTGGCGGCGTTTTTCAAGTTCAAGCTGCTCACGCTCCGCCTCGATGCGGCGCGCTTCGCCCACCGCGCGGTCGAGCTCGGCGAACAGGCGGCGCGACTCGTACTGCACGCTCACGAGGTAGAGCGCACTGGCCAGTACGGCGAGCAGGAGCACGAGATTCACTCTTGTCATAGCGCCCCCCCCACGCTTGCCACTGCGTGGACTGCGCTGCCCCCCGAGGGGGCGCTCGCACCTTGGAGCGGTCCTGCGGTGCTCATGCGTCCGTCCTCAGCGCCACACGCATGATGGCGCTGCGCGCGCGCGGGTTGGCCGCCACCTCGGCCTGCGAGGGCTTGATGCGGTCCAGCGCGCGCAGCTTCATGGGTTTCGGTTCGGCAAAAGGCGCACGGCGGTCGTAGACCTCGCGCGAATGCTGTGCGATAAACTGTTTGACGATGCGATCTTCCAGCGAATGGAAACTGATCACGACCAGCCGTCCTCCGGGTTGCAGTACATCGAGACTCGCCGTCAGCGCTTCTTGCAGCTCCTCAAGCTCGGCGTTGATGAAAATCCGAAAAGCCTGAAATGTGCGCGTTGCAGGGTTCTGGCCCGGCTCGCGGGTTTTGACCGTGTCAGCCACGAGCTGGGCCAATTCAGCGGTGGTTGAAATTGGGCCCCGCTCCTGTCGGCGCGCGACAATCGTCTTTGCAATCGGGCCAGCAAACCGTTCTTCACCGTAGTCACGTATCACCTCCGCGATGTCTTTGGTTTCGGCTGTCGCCAGCCACTGCGCCACGCTCTGGCCCCGCGTGGTGTCCATGCGCATGTCCAGCGGTCCGTCGAAACGGAAGCTGAAACCGCGGGTGGGGTCGTCGATCTGGGGCGAGCTCACGCCCAGGTCCATCAACACGCCAGCCGCGCTGGCCGGCGGCAACTCGTGCAGATGCCGGAAGCCCTGGTGCCGGATGGCAAAACGCGGATCGACGATCGTCTGCGCTGCGGCGATGGCGGCCAGGTCTTTGTCGAAGGCGGTCAGCCGCCCTTGTGGCGACAGCCTCGACAGGAGCAGGCGGGAATGCCCGCCGCGTCCGAAAGTGGCATCCACGTAGTGGCCCTCGGCCGGCTCCGCTGCCAACTCGTCCGGCTTGTTGAGCAAGGCTTCGATCGCTTCGTTCAACAAGACGGTGGTGTGTGTCCATGGGGCTTGTTCCACCGTCTTCTTTCAGAAGGAAAAGTCCTTGAAGACGTCGGGCATGTCGCCCTGCATGGCCTGGGCCTCCTGCGCGTCGTAGGTGGCCTTGTCCCAGAGCTCGAAGTGGTTGCCCATGCCCAGCAGCATGGTGTCGCGGGTGATGCCGGCTGCGGCGCGCAGCTCGGGCGAGACCAGCACCCGGCCGGTGCCGTCCATCTCCACGTCCATGGCATTGCCCAGGAAGATGCGCTTCCACCACTGGGCTGCCATGGGCAGAGCGGCGATACGCTCGCGGAACTTCTCCCACTCGGGGCGCG
>CAUPRZ010000310.1:0-3662 GCA_963513855.1 uncultured Hylemonella sp. | reverse complement strand
GGACCCGGCGAGCATCTGGCGCGTGGCCGAGGCGCTGGAGTTCGGCATTGTCGGCATCAACGAAGGCGCGCTGGCAGCCGAGGCCGCGCCCTTTGGCGGCGTCAAGGAATCGGGCTACGGCCGCGAGGGTTCCGTGCACGGCCTGGACGATTACCAGCACGTCAAGTACCTGTGCCAGGGTGGCCTGGGCTGAGTACGCAATATTTTCAGAGGAAGACACCATGACCCATCCCGCCGCAGGTAACCCCTTCAAGGCCGCGCTCAAGGCCAAACAACAGCAGATCGGCTTCTGGCTGTCCATGGCCGACCCTTATCTGGCCGAGGTCAGCGCCACGGCCGGTTTCGACTGGCTGCTGATCGACGGGGAGCATGCGCCCAATGATCTGCGCAGCACGTTGGCGACGCTGCAGGCCGTCGCGCCCTACCGTTCACAGCCCGTGGTGCGTGTGGTGTCGGGTGAGGTGCACCTGATCAAGCAGCTGCTGGACATCGGCGTCAAGAACCTGCTGGTGCCCATGGTGGAGACGGCGGAGCAGGCCCGCCTGCTGGTGGCCGCCACGCAATACCCGCCGCTGGGCTTGCGCGGCGTGGGCAGCGCGGTGGGCCGTGCCTCGCGCTGGAGCTCACGCACCGATTACCTGGACGTGGCCGACACCGAGGTCTGCCTGCTGGTGCAGGCCGAGTCCGTGGCGGCCCTGCGCAATATCGAAGCCATCTGCGCCGTGGACGGTGTGGATGGTGTTTTCATCGGGCCGGCCGATCTGGCCGCCTCCATGGGACACCGGGGCAAACCCACGCACCCGGAGGTGCAGGCCGCCATCGAAGACGCGATCCAACGCATTATGGCCTCGGGCAAGGCGGCCGGCACCTTGATGTCGGACCAGACACTCGCACGCCGTTACCTGGAACTGGGTGCCACCTATGTGGCCACGGGCGTGGACATCCTCCTGTTCGCCAATGCCGCGCGCAAGCTCGCGGCGGATTTTCTGCAGAACAGCCCTGCGCCGGCCAAACCTTCGGCCGGTTATTGAAAGCGCAAGCCCATGAGTTCAGTGACCCCAGCGGAAATCCTCCAAGCCCTCACCGCCATCGTCGGCCAGCCGTACTGCCTGAGCGCAGCCGAAGACACCGCCTCCTACACCACCGATTACCGACGCATCTACCAGGGCCAGGCGGTGGCTGTGGTGCTGCCCGCCAGCACGGAGCAGGTGAGCCAGGTGATGGCCTGGTGTCACGCGCATGAGTTGGCCGTGGTACCGCAAGGCGGCAACACCTCGCTGATGGGCGGGGCCGTACCGGATGCATCTGGCGCCGCTGTAGTGATGAACCTCAAGCGCCTGAACCAGGTGCTGGAGGTGGACACCGTCAACGACACCATGACACTGCAGGCCGGTGTGACCCTGCATGCAGCGCGTAGCGCAGCCGAAGAGGCCGGGCGACTGTTTTCCCTGCGCATCGGTTCCGAAGGCTCCTGCCAGATCGGCGGCAACATCGCCACCAACGCCGGAGGCACGGCCGTGCTGCGCTACGGCAATATGCGCGACCTGGTGCTGGGCGTGGAAGCTGTGCTGCCCGACGGCCGTGTCTACGAAGGCCTGCGCGGTTTGCGCAAGGACAACACGGGTTACGACCTCAAGCAGCTCTTCGTGGGCTCCGAAGGCACGCTGGGCATCGTGACGGCGGCGGTGCTCAAGCTCATGCCGCTGCCGCGTTCGAGCGCGGTGGCCTTGATTGCGGTTCAGAGCCCCGCGGCCGCCGTGGCACTGCTGGGCGAAGCCAAGAAGATGGCGGGCCAGGAGGTGACTGCTTTCGAACTGATTTCCAGACCCGCGCTTGATCTGGTGCTGGCGTATCTGGGCGGCGTGGCCTCACCCCTGGCGGGTGAGCATGACTGGATGGTCCTGATCGAGCTCACGTCCGGCAGCCCGGCAGAGAGCCTTTCCGACACCCTGGTGCGCATCCTCGAATCCGGTCTGGAGAGCGGCCTGGTGCTGGATGCCGCCATTGCGGCCAGCGTGGCCGATGCGCAGACCTTCTGGCGTATCCGCGAGGAAATCTCTGATGCGCAAACCCGCGCGCGCGGCAGCATCCGTTGTGATGTGTCGGTGCCCTTGTCGCGCATTGCCCGTTTTGTTGAGGAGGCGAGTGCCGCCGTGCTGGCCATAGCACCGCAGGCACGCATGGTGATCTACGGGCATATGGGCGATGGCAATGTGCACTTCAACCCCCTGCGTCCTGCCGACTGCGAGGCCGAGGCCTTTCTGGCGAGCTGCCATCAGCCCGTGAGTGATGCGGTGGACCGCCTGGCCCATGCGGCAGGTGGTTCCATCTCGGCCGAGCACGGCATCGGTGTGGCCAAGCGCCAGGACCTGCTCGACTACAAGTCGCCGGTAGAACTGGAACTGATGTGGCAACTGAAGCGGGCGCTGGACCCGAAGAACCTGCTCAATCCCGGCAAAGTGCTGCCCGCGTTGACCGCCTGAAGGCGCTCACTCCACCGCGGCGATCAGGTCCAGTTCCACGGCCGCGTTCTTGGGCAACTGGGCCACGCCCACCGAGGTGCGCGTGTGGACACCGGCTTCACCGAGCACACGGAACAGCACGTCTGATGCACCGTCGGCCACTTCGCTGAGCTGCGTGTAACCGTCGGCGACCTGAACAAAGACGGTCACGCGCAGCACGCGGCTGACCGCGTCCAGCGAGCCGGGGGACTGGCGCAGCAGGGCCAGGGCGCGCATGACACAGACCTTGGCAGCCAGCTGGGCGCGGTCCAACGTCACATCGGCCCCCACACGCCCTGTGACCACGATGTCGTTGCCCACACGTGGCACCTGGCCGCTCACATAGGCCTGGCCGCCGTGCAGGACTACCGGGGTGTAGTTGCCGCCGATCTTGATCTCGCCATTGAAGTCGTAACCCAGCTCACGGGCCACGGCCTGGAATTCGCTCTCGCGTGACATGCGGCAGCTGCTCAGTCGCGCTGCGGAATGTTCAGCCCGCGCTGCACCGCCGGCCGCGCCACAAAGGCGGCCAGCACACGCGTGACTTCGGGGTAGTTCTGCATGCCCACCAGATCACCGGCGGCGTAGAAGCCGACCAGGTTGCGCACCCAGGGGAAGGTGGCGATGTCGGCGATGCTGTAGTCCTTGCCCAGAATCCAGTCGCGGCCCTGCAACTGCTGGTTCAGCACGGCGAGCAGGCGCTTGGATTCAGCCACGTAACGGTCGCGCGGGCGTTTGTCGGCGTACTCCTTGCCGGCGAATTTGTGGAAGAAGCCGAGCTGGCCGAACATGGGGCCGATGCCACCCATCTGGAACATCAGCCACTGCAGGGCTTGGTACTTGCCCACGTCATCCCTGGGTATGAGCTGGCCGGTCTTGGCGGCCAGGTAGACCAGGATGGCACCCGATTCAAAAAGCGCGAGTGGTTTACCGTCGGGGCCGTTCGGGTCGATGATGGCCGGGATCTTGTTGTTGGGGTTGAGGCTCAGGAATTCCGGGCTGAGCTGGTCGTTGCTGTCGAAGCGCACGAGGTGCGGCTCGTAGGGCAGGCCGGTCTCCTCCAGCATGATGGACACCTTCACACCAGTGGGCGTGGGCCGGGACTAGAGCTGCAGGCGCTCCGGATGCTGGGCCGGCCACTTGCGGGTGATGGGGAAGTCG
>CAUPRZ010000309.1:0-3662 GCA_963513855.1 uncultured Hylemonella sp. | reverse complement strand
TGGCCGCATCGGGCACGGCCGCATGGGCGTTCTTGCCATTGGGCACGATCTGCACGGCCGCAGCAGGCTTGCCGTCAGCGGCTATGGGCGAGACGCTGGCGCGGTGGCCGCCGTAGGAGGCGGCGAAGAGCCAGCGGCCGCTGCGGTCGGTGGCGATATTGGCCATGCTGTCGGGCAGGGCGGCGCTGGCCAGGGGGCTCAGCTGGCCCGTGGCACCGTCGATGCTGAAGGCCGCAGCCGTGAAAGGATCGGAGCGCAGGGCCACGTAGAGCTTCTTCTGGTCCGGGCTCAGGGCCAGGGGCATGGCCGTGCCGCCAACGGGCACGGTCTGGATGGAGCGCAGGGTACCCGCGCGCTTGTCCAGTTCCAGCACGCTGATCTCGCGGCTGTCGGCGTTGGCCACATAGGCCGTGGCGGTGGTTGAAGTGGCGCAGCCTTGCAGCATCAGAAGTGCCGCCGCAGCGGCTCCGCAGAAAAGTTGACGAACGAACATGGCAGGTGTCTCCTCATTTGAGTTTTTTTCATTTCATCAGGTTGGGCAGCCAGAGCGAGAAAGCGGGCACATAGGTGACCAGCAGCAGGCAAAAGCCCAGGGCGCCGTAGAACGGCGCGATGGAGCGCATCACCTGCCCGACCGATATCTCCCCGATCGCACAGCCCACGAACTGGACGGAGCCGACCGGTGGCGTGTTCAGGCCCAGCGCGCAGTTGATCAGCATGACGATGCCGAACTGCAGCGGGTCCATGCCGAACTGCATGGCGATGGGCATGAAGATGGGGGTGCAGATCAGGATCGTGGCGGCCATGTCCAGGAAGGTGCCCAGCAGGAACAGCAGCACATTGATCATCAGGAAAATGACCCAGGGTTCACTGCTCACGCTCTTCATCAGCTCGCCGGTCTTCTGCGGCACTTCGTACAGTGCCATGAAGTAGCCGAAGGCCGCCGAGATGCCGATGAGCAGCAGCACCACACCCGTGGTCTTGCAGGCCTTGGCGCAGGCTTTCAGGAAATTCTTCCAGCTCAGCGAGCGGTAGACCACCGCGGTGATCAGCAGGGCCCAGGCCACGGCGATGGAGGCCGATTCGGTGGCGGTGAAGACCCCGGAGAGGATGCCACCCAGGATGATGACGACCACCAGCAGACCCGGCAGGGCTGCGGCGAAAGCCAGGCCCACCTCGCCCCAGCCGGGGAATTTCCCGTGCGTTGGGTAGCCACGCTTGACGGCCACCCAGTAGGCTGCAGCCAGGTTGCACAGCGTCAGCAGCACGGCCGGGATCAGCCCGGCCAGGATGAGCCCCACCACGCTGATCGAGGCGATGCCCGAGGTGGCCAGCGTGAAGATGATCAGGTTGTGCGAGGTGGGCATGATGGCGCCCACGAGTGCGGAGTGGGTGGTGACGTTGACTGCGTAGTCGGCGTCATACCCTTCTTTTTTCATCAACGGGATCATCACCGAGCCCATGGCCGAGACGTCGGCCAGGGGTGAGCCGGCAATGCCGCCGAAGAGGGTGCAGCCCACCACGTTGCTCATGCCCAGGCCGCCGCGCACATGGCCGACCAGGCTGTTGGCGAAACGCACGATGCGTTGGGCGATACCACCGTAGAGCATGAGCTCGCCGGCAAAGACGAAAAAGGGGATGGCCAGGAAGCTGAAGACCTGCATGCCGCCGACCATTTTCTGGAACACCACGGCGATGGGCAGGCCGGCGACCAGGATGGTGGCGACGGAGGACAGGCCGATGGCAAAAGCCACGGGCACACCGAGCAGCAGCAGCACGGTGAAGCTGATGGCGAGGACGGTCAGGTCCATGCGGGCACCACTTCCTTGCCTTGCAGCAACGCAACAATATGTTCGATCGAGAACAGGACAATCAGTGCGCCGGCGATCACGATCGGCACGTAGTCGATGCCATCAGGCACGGGTAGCATGGGTTTTTTTTCGCTCCATTTGGCAGAGGCCCAGAGCCAGCCGCCCTTGACCATAAGTGCGCCGAACAGGCCCACCAGGGCGTGGATCAGCAATTCAATGGCGTGTTGCCATTTCGGGGGCAGCAGCTGCACCATCGACTCCAGGCCGATGTGGCCGGCGTCACGCACACCGACGGCCAGGCCGAAGGCGGTGACAAACAGCACCAGCAGCATGGCCAGCGCTTCCGCCCACGTGGGCGTGTCGTTGAGTGCATAACGGCCGATCACCTGCCACTGGACGCAGAGGACAACCGCCAACAGGCCGATGACGGCCAGCCCCAGGCTCAGACGGGAGAGCGTGGCGCAGAATTTCGTGAACATGGAATCTCCTGAGTGACAGACCACTGTCCCTGAACACACAGGCTCTCCCGACCCGTGGGTCGGGAGAGCCTGTGGACGGGCCGGATGTGACCTGTACCCGTGTTTGCTCTTACTTGGTGTCCTGAACGGCCTTGACCAGACGCTTCATGTCGGCGGTGGTCATGAACTTCTCGTACACCGGGCCCATGACGGCCTGGAAGGAGGCCTTGTCAACCTCGACGATCTGTGCACCCGCGGCCTTGACGTTGGCCAGGGACTTGGTTTCCTGCTCATCCCACTTCTGACGCTGGAAGGCCACCGATTCCTTGGCGGCGGCGCGGACCATGTCCTGCTCGGCCTTGGGCAGCTTGTCCCAGACGATCTTGGAGATCAGCAGCATTTCCGGAGCCATCGAGTGCTCGGTCTTGGAGTAGATCTTGACGGCCTCGGCGTGCTTGGCGGTGTCGAAGGAGGGGATGTTGTTTTCCGCTGCATCGATCAGGCCGGTCTTCAGGCCGGTGTAGACCTCACCGTAGGGCATGGGCGTGGCGTTGGCGCCCATGGCACCGACCAGCGCAACCCACAGATCGGACTGCTGCACGCGGATCTTCAGACCCTTGGCATCGGCCACGGTCTTGATCGGCTTCTTGGCGTAGATGGAGCGGGCGCCGCTGTCATAAAAAGCCAGGCCGATGAAACCAGCCGACTCGCAGTTCTTGAGGATCTCCTCGCCCACCGGGCCGTCCAGCGACTTGCGCATATGGTCGACCGAACGGAACAGGAAAGGCATGGTGGGCACTTGCGTCAGCGGGCAGATGCCGTTCATGGGGCTGATGTTCACGCGGGTCATTTCCAGCGCGCCGATCTTGACCTGGTCGATGGTTTCCTTCTCGGAGCCCAGGGCACCCTTGTTGAAGACCTTGATCTTGTGCTTGCCGCCACTCTTTTTCTCGAGCAGTTCGCTCATGTACTTGACGGCGACCACGGTGGGGTAGTCGTCGGCGTTGTGGATGTCGGCCGAGCGGAACTCCAGGGCCTGGGCGGCACCGGCCAGGCCGAGGGTGGCCAGCAGGGCGATGAGGGTACGGGGATAAGCTTTCACAGTTGTCTCCTTGTGGTTGGGATAGGTTGGCGGTGGGAAAGGGGTGGGGATCAGTTTTCGAAAGGGCCTTGCTTGACGAAACCGCCGCCCTGGTAGAGCGTGGCCTTGTCGTTCAGGTCCAGCTTGGGCTGGCGGGCTTCCACGGCGGCGCGGAAGCCGTCGGAGCTGTCTTGCGGGCGGTAGCCGATGTGCTTGGCCTTGGTGTTGTCATACCAGGCGGTGTTGTTGTCGCTGATGCCGTAGATGATGCTGTGGCCGACGATGGGGGCGGTCAGCGCGGACATGACCAGG
>CAUPRZ010000308.1:0-3715 GCA_963513855.1 uncultured Hylemonella sp. | reverse complement strand
GCTTATGAGGAGCGGCAGCGTCAGGCCGAGCAGCGCCGCCGGGCGCATGAAAAAGAGCAGGCCCAACAGGGCCCGCGCACCAGCAAACCGCTACCGGTGCCGCCCTGAGGCGGTCCCCGGACCGGCTTAGCGTCGGTCGTTGAGGGGTTCCAGCTTCACGACCACCAGGGACAGGTTGTCACCGCCGCCGTTGGCGCGCACCCGGGCCTTTTCGATCAGGAACTCGGAGGCCTCGCGGGCCGACAGGCTGGAGAGCACAGAACCCAGTTCTTCGTTGTTGAAGTAGTGCCAGACCCCATCGCTGCAGGCCATGAGCGTGTCGCCCGGCTTGAGCTGGGGAATGAAATGCGGCTCCTGCGGCGGGTCGCTTTCGGTGCCCAGGCAGCCCATGAGGATGTTGGACTGCGGGTGGACGGCGGCTTCTTCTTCGGTGAGTTCACCGCGGTTGACCAGGGTCTGCACATAGGAATGGTCCAGCGTGCGTTTGACCATGCGGTTGGCGTGGAAGTGGTAGATGCGTGAGTCACCGGCATGGATCCAGTGGCAGTCACCCGCGGGATTGATGAGGAAGGCCGCGACGGTGCTGTGCGGCTCCTGTTCGGCCGAGATGGCGGTGAGCTTGATGACGATGTGCGCTTCCTGCACCAGCTGGCCCAGCATGGCGGTGGCGTCGTCGGTTTCCGGGGCATAACGCTCGAACAGCTGCTGGGCTGTGAGCATGACCTGGTCCGAGGCCTTGCGTCCGCCACTGCGCCCGCCCATGCCGTCAGCGATCACGGCCAGCATGCAGCCGATGTGACGCGGGTGTGTGTACACGGCCACCTGGTCCTGCTGGTATTCGCGGTCGCCTTTGTGGATGCCCGTGGCGGCGGTGAGTCGGTAGCCTTTGCTCATGTTTCTGTGTCCTGTCCCCTGAGGCCGCTCGGAGAGACGGCCGAAAGTCGTATTATCAAAGCATAAGCCATGAATGGGCTGACAAGTTTTTCCGCTTTGGCTGTTTTCCTCACGGGGCCTGATTCTTGGATTCCAATCTGCATTCGCCACAGCGCCGGCTGATCGAGCTGCGCATCGAGCATGCGGATCTCGACGCCCTGATCGACCGCACGGCCCACGCCGCTGAGGTCGATGAGCTCATGATGCGTCGCCTCAAGAAACGGCGCCTGGTTCTGCGCGACCAGATTTCCCGCCTCGAACTCGAACTCTCCCCTGATGAGCCGGCCTGAGACCCCGCTGCATGAAGCCGTGCATGCCGCCTTCGCTCCCGAGGGCGTGCTCGCGCGCACCGTGGGCGCCTTCCAGCCGCGTGCCGGTCAGACCGAGATGGCCCTGGCCGTGGCCGATGCCATTGTCGAGCGCAGTGTGCTGGTGGCCGAGGCCGGTACCGGCGTGGGCAAGACCTACGCCTACCTCGTGCCGGCCCTGCTCAGCGGTGAACGGGTGCTGCTGTCCACGGCGACCAAGACCCTGCAGGACCAGCTCTACGGCCGCGACCTGCCGCGCCTGACCCAGGCCCTGGGCCTGCCCCTGCGCACGGCCCTGCACAAGGGGCGCGCGAGTTATATCTGCCTGCACCGGAAGACACTGGCGCGGCAGGAGGGCGCCGCCCAGGTGCCCCAGGCCGCCTACGCGCTGGCGCGCATCGAGCGCTGGGCCCAGAGCACACGCAGCGGCGACCTGGCCGAGCTGCCCGGGCTGGACGAACGCTCACCGGTGATACCGTTGGTTACTTCCACACGCGACAACTGCCTGGGCAGCAACTGCCCGCGGTACCGCGACTGCCATGTGAACCTGGCGCGGCGCGAGGCGCTGGCGGCTGATGTGGTGGTGATCAACCACCATCTCTTTTTCGCCGACCTGGCGGTGCGCGAGTCCGGCATGGCCGAGCTGCTGCCTAGCGTGCACACCGTGATCTTCGACGAGGCGCACCAGCTCAACGAGACCGGTGTGCAGTTCCTGGGTCGTCAGCTCGCCACGGCCCAGGTGCTGGACTTCTGTCGCGACCTGCTGGCCTGCGGCCTGCAACAGGCGCGTGGCCTGGTGGACTGGCAGCAACTCACCGCCGATGTGGAGCGCGCCACGCGCGATCTGCGCCTCTGTGCGGGCCGTGCGCCCACGGGGGGCAGTCGCCTGGGCTGGGACGGTGAGGTGCCCGAGCGCATCGATGCGGCTGGCTGGTTGGCCGCCCTGTCGGCCTTGCAACACGCTTGTGAAGCCGCACGTGCCGGCCTGGAGACCATGAGCGAGCTGGGGCCGGATTTCCAGCGCCTGGCCGAACGGGCCCGGGCGCTGGCGGCGCAGAGCGCCTTTTTCCTGGCGGGCCGGGCGGCCGATGCGGTGCGCTGGCTGGAGGTCTCGCAGCAGTTGCGTCTGGTCGAGTCGCCGCTGGACATCGCCGAGGCCGTGCGCACACGTCTGCTGGCACCACGCCAGGGGCCGGAGGGCCCCGAGCCCAGCCGGACCTGGATCTTCACCTCGGCCACGCTGGGCGACGACGAACGCCTGAGCTGGTTCACCGAACCCTGCGGCCTGCAGGACGCGCGCGTGCTGCGCGTGGGCAGCCCCTTCGACTACACGCAGCAGGCGGCTGTCCACGTGCCGCGGCCCTTTCCCAAGCCGGGTGAGGTGCAGCACAGCGAGGCCGTGGCCGCGCTGGTGGCGCGCCTGGCAACGCCCTTGGGCGGGCGCACCCTGGTGCTGACCACCACCTTGCGTGCGCTGCGCAGCATCGCCGAGCGTTTGGGTGACTTGCTGGCGGGCAGTGGCCTGCAGGTCTTGAGCCAGGGGCAGTTGCCCAAAGGCGAGTTGCTCGATCGTTTGCGCCGCGGTGGCGGCGAGGGGGGGCCGGGTTGTGTGCTCGTGGCCTCGGCCTCCTTCTGGGAGGGGGTGGACATCCCCGGCGAGGCACTGCAGCTGGTGGTGATCGACAAGCTGCCCTTCCCGCCGCCGGGGGATCCGCTGGTGCAGGCGCGCAGCCGGCGCCTGGAGGAGGGGGGGCGCAGTCCTTTTAACGACTACCACCTGCCCGAAGCAGCGGTGGCCCTCAAGCAGGGGGCGGGGCGGCTGATCCGCAGCGAGGCGGATCAGGGCGTGCTGGTGATCTGCGACACGCGCCTGGCCAGCATGGGTTATGGCCGGCGCCTGCTGGCGGCCTTGCCGCCGATGCGGCGGATCGAGAAGGAAGAAGAGGTGGTGGAGCTGCTGCGCGGACTCACCACAGCTTCCACCACGACGTCTGGCTGACCGGTGCCTTGCCGGTGACGTAGCGGCTCTGCGGGTAGTTGGCTTCCAGCACACGACGCGCGTCGTCGCGCAGCTGGGGCAGCTGCAGGGCGTCAAAGGACTGGACCAGGATGTGCAGGGCCTCTTCCAGGGCCGGCGCGTCGCGGTAATCCGCAATGGCCTGTTGGGCGCGGCCGACCGCGGCCACATAGGCACCGCGGCTGTAGTAGTAACGTGCCACGTGCACCTCGTACTGGGCCAGCGAATTCACGATATAGACCATGCGCGAACGGGCATCGGCCGCGTAGCGCGACTCGGGGAAACGCGTGACCAGCTCCTTGAAGGTGGCATAGGACTCCTTGGAGGCCAGCTGGTCGCGTTCGGACAGGTCCTGTCGCGTGAAGGAGGAGAACAGCCCCTTGTTGTCGTTGAAGTTGACCAGGCCCTTGAGGTAAAGCGCGTAGTCGATGGCCGTGCTGGCCGGGTGCAGGCGCAT
>CAUPRZ010000307.1:0-3727 GCA_963513855.1 uncultured Hylemonella sp. | reverse complement strand
GCGCCTTCCATGCGCACAAAGGCCAGCAACAGGCCTGTGGCGTCGCAGACCGAGACGCAGACCGGCTTTTTGAAGTTCTGGGTGGCGTGCGCCATGGCCTGGTCTATCAGGTCGCGGGCGATGGCGAGGGTGAGTTGGGACATGAGGAACTCGTTTATGTAGCGGCAGCAAATCAGCAGGACGGGAGATTTTTGTCTGCCCTTTCGTTGTGCTCAGAGCTTCCGAAAACTCTACCGCGTATCAACAGCTTTGTCCGCCGGTAACTTCGGCGTGTGAAAAATATAAGCTACGCATACGGCTGCAACAAAGATGCTGCCCAACGTGAAGAGTAGATTTTTTACCCCTCCTAACCATCCCCAGTGAGCGTGATTTGACATCCACTGATCAAACGGTAGAAGCTCATCTGGGTCACCGTAGCTCCGGCATTCTTTGACCTTTTCTTCAATCTCTTCAGGCGTGTAGTTATTAAGTTTTAGCCTTTTCCCGGTGCGAAATGTTTCACGCCACTCTGCCTTTTCAGCTTCGCTGCATTCGTTAGGCGAGAGCACGGAGTTAAGCCCAATCGGTCGGCTTTTGACTGTGTAGCCAGACATGGGGTTGTGCATAAAAATGGCCAGCACAGCCAGACAAGTCGCCGCGGCCATCGCAATCTTTTGTCCGTTGTTCATTTGGACAGTCATACAGAATCATTCATTTGATCAACTCCGCCAAATCAAGTGAGCCCCTGGCCATGCGGTTTCTGAGGCCCGGAAGACCTGTGCCGCTCGTAGTATCTCGGATTAGCTTCACCAAGCGAAGGCATTGACCGCTAGTACTGGGTTCGCATTTGACCTCGAATCGTTAATCACCAAAACGATAGGCGTTCAATATTGGAGGAGTAGCACTGGCCTAGTCAAGTGTTCGAAGCACTTGGAGCGCCTCCTCCACCCGCTCCACCGCATGGATGGTCAAACCCTCAATCGCCTTCTTGGGCGCATTAGCCTTGGGCACCACGGCCACGCTGAAACCCAGCTTGGCCGCTTCCTTGAGGCGCTCCTGCCCGCGTGGTGCGGGGCGCACTTCGCCGGCCAGGCCGACTTCACCGAAGGCCAGGAACCCCTTCGGCAGGGCGCGGCCTTTCAACGATGACGTGATGGCCAGCATCACGGCCAGATCGGCGGCCGGTTCGCTGATGCGCACGCCGCCCACGGCGTTGACGAAAACGTCCTGATCCAGGCAGGCCACACCGGCGTGGCGGTGCAACACGGCCAGCAGCATGGCCAGGCGGTCGCGGTCCAGGCCCACGGAGAGGCGTCGTGGGCTCGGCCCGCCGTTGTCCACCAGGGCCTGGATTTCGACCAGCATGGGGCGCGTGCCTTCGAGCGTGACCATCACGCAGCTGCCGGGCACGGGCTCGGCGTGTTGCGAGAGGAAGATGGCGCTGGGGTTGCTCACGCCCTTGAGCCCCTTTTCCGTCATGGCGAAGACGCCGATCTCGTTGACCGCGCCAAAGCGGTTCTTGATGGCGCGGATCAGGCGAAAGCTTGAATGCGTGTCGCCTTCAAAGTAAAGCACCGTGTCCACCATGTGCTCCAGCACACGCGGGCCGGCCAGCGCGCCTTCCTTGGTGACGTGGCCCACGAGCACGATGGCCGTGCCGCTGGCCTTGGCCGCGCGTGTGAGGTGGGCCGCGCATTCGCGCACCTGGGCCACGGAACCGGGGGCAGAAGTGAGCTGGTCGGAATAGACGGTCTGGATGGAATCAATCACCGCAATCGCCGGTTGATGCGCGTCCAGCGTGGCGAGGATCTTCTCGAGCTGGATCTCGGCCAGCACCTGCACCTGCGAGCCGTCCAGCCCCAGGCGGCGCGCGCGCAGGGCGACCTGGGCACCACTCTCTTCGCCCGTGACGTAGAGGGTTTTGTGGCCCGCGCGTTGCAAGGCGTCCAGAGCCTGCAGCAACAGCGTGGATTTGCCGATGCCCGGGTCGCCGCCAATCAGCACCACCCCACCCTCGACGATGCCGCCGCCCAGCACACGGTCCAGCTCGTCCTGGCCCGTGGGTGTGCGGTCCACGTCGGAGGCCTCGATATCGGCCAACGTCGTCACTGCGGCCGTCTTGGCCAACGCGGCAAAACGGTTCTTGGCGGGGGCCGTGCTTTCGGCCACGGTCTCAACCAGCGAGTTCCAGGCATTGCAATGCGGGCACTTGCCCAGCCACTTGGGGCTGGTGCCGCCGCACTCGTTGCAGCTGTAGAGGGTTTTTTCCTTGGCCATGGGGGGATCCTACCCGAATACTGTATGAAAGCACAGCCCAACCATACGCCCCAGCGCAGAAACGCCACAGGCTTGGGCGATGATGAGGCTTGGATACACACGCCTCAGAACCCCATGCCCCATCTCGTCATCCTCTACACCGGCCAGCTCGACCAGGCCACGGACATGACGGCTTTATGCCGCAAGCTGGCCGACACCATGCTGACGCAACGCGACGACAGCGACAAACCCGTTTTCCCCATCGGCGGCACCCGTGTGCTGGCCTATCCTGCCCCCCATTACGCCGTGGCCGATGGTGGGGCCGCCGGCCGGGCGGCGGGCGGGACCGGCGACTACGCCTTTGTCTACCTGAACCTGCGCATGGGCCGCGGTCGCAGTGCGGCCACGCACCAGCGCGTGGGCGAGGCGCTGCTGACCAGCACCCGAAAGCATTTCGAAACGGTGTTCGCGCAGAACCACATCGGCATCACACTGCAGATCGACGAAGGCCCCGAGGTCTACGACGGCAAACACAACAATCTGCATCCCCTGTTCCAATGAGCGCGCAGACACTGCCCTCCGCACCGGCCCGAGCTGCGGACCGGGCCGGTGCTGCAAAATGCACGCGCGATGCCCTGGCGCGACAGGCCCAGCGCCTGGACGCCAGCCACACCAGGGATAGAACCGCAGACCCCAGAGGGAGCAGGAAGACATGAGCGTCAAACCTTACGGCAAGGTGTGCATCTACGGCGCGGGCGCCATTGGTGCCTGGATGGGGGTTCGACTGGGCCAGGCCGGCTGCGACATCAGCGTGGTGGCGCGCGGCGCCACCCTGAGCGCCCTGCAGCAGCAGGGCCTGCGCTGCCAGTTAGACAAGGAAACCCTGACCGTGCCCGTACAGGCCAGCGCCGACCCGGCCGCACTGGGCGTGCAGGACCTCGTGATCCTGGCCGTTAAGGCGCCTTCGCTGCCCGAAGTGGCGCGGCAGCTCAAGCCCCTGCTGGGCCCGCAGACCGTGGTGCTGACCGCCATGAACGGCGTGCCCTGGTGGTTCTTCCAGGGCTTCGGCGAGAAATTTGCCGGTACCCAGCTCAAAGCCATCGACCCGCGTGGCGAGATCGCCGCCAGCGTGCCGCCCGCACACATCGTCGGTGGCGTGGTGCACGCCAGCTGCTCCATCGTCGAGCCTGGCTGCGCGCGCAACCATTTCGGCAACCGCTTCATCGTGGGTGAACCCTCGGGACTGAAGACCGAACGTGTGCAACAGCTCGTGCAGCTCTACACCCAGGCCGGTTTCGAGACCGAGCTCTCGGCCCAGATCCAGAAGGACATCTGGTACAAGCTCTGGGGCAATATGACCATCAACCCGGTCAGCGCGCTCACCGGCGCCACCACTGACAAGATCCTGGGTGACAAGCTGGTGCGCGACTTCATCTCCAAGGTGATGCTCGAAGCCAAGGAGATTGGCGCGCGCATCGGTATCCCCATCTTT
>CAUPRZ010000306.1:0-3732 GCA_963513855.1 uncultured Hylemonella sp. | reverse complement strand
GAACAGCAGGCCGAAGACGACCAGGAAAAGCAGGCCGACCTGCTGCGTGGGGTTGAGGCTGCGCAGGAACTGGTTCATGCTCAGATCTCGCGCAGTGCGATCACCGTCTGCCGGGCGCGATCGAGGAAGGGGCGGCGCTCTTCGCCGGGCTCGACGCGTATCGGCTCACCAAAGGTGACCGAACACAGGATGGGCACGGGCACGACCTCGCCCTTGGGCATGACCCGCTGCACATTGTTGATCCAGGTCGGCACCAGCACCACCTGCGGGAATTTCAGCGCCAGGTTGTAGAGCCCGGCCTTGAAGGCCTGCGGTTCCTCGGCATGGCCGCGTGTGCCCTCGGGGAACAGGATGATGGAGTCGCCGCTCTCCAGCGCGGCCACCAGCGGGGCCAGAGGATCGGCGGTGGCCTCGTTCATCACGCTGTCGCCGGCTTCGGCGCCGGGGGCCGGTCGGGGGGCGGCGCGGTCCACATAGACCGCGTTGAACACCGCCGTGGTGATCCATTTCTTGAGCGGTGTCTGGGTCCAGTAGTCCTTGGCCGCGATCGGTCGTGTGATGCTGCGCAGGTCCTGGGGCAGGGCGGCCCAGATCAGCACCAGGTCGGCGTGGCTCTGGTGGTTGGCGAAATAGATGCGCTGCTCGACCTTGGGCGGACAGCCATGCCAGCGCGCCTGGGCGCCCGTGAGCACACGGATCAGGCCCAGCAGGAACAGGCCCATGACCTTGGCAGCCAGCGATGAGAGATGAGGTGCCATGGTGGGTGGGCTCAGGGCAGTTCGGCGCGCCAGAGGCGGCTGGCGATGACCTGGGCCCGTTCGGCCAGATAGGGCGACTGGGGCAGTTTTTCATACACCCGCGGGCGCGGCAGCATGACGGCCAGGCGTGCTGCCTCGCCGGCGTTCAGGCGCGCCGCCGGCTTGCGGTAATAGTGCTGAGCTGCGGCCTCGGCGCCGAAGACACCCTCACCCCACTCCACGTGGTTGAGGTAGAGCTCCAGGATGCGTTGTTTGCTGAGCGTCTTTTCGAGCAGATAGGTCAGCACCAGCTCCTGGCCCTTGCGCAGCAAGGTACGCTCCCCCGAGAGCAGCAGGTTCTTGGCCAGTTGCTGCGTGATGGTGGAGCCGCCGACGATCTTGGCCGGCTTTACGGGGCGAGCACTGTTGGCGGCCAGCTTGGCGGTGCGGGCCTCGGCTTCGGCGTTTTTCTGCCAGGCCTTCTCCAGCGCATCCCAGTCCACGCCCTCGTGCCAGGCGAAGCTGTCGTCTTCGGAGGCGATCACGGCGCGCTTGAGGTGGTCGGAGATCTGGTCGTAGTCCACCCACTGCTGACGCCAGCGCAGCTCGCCCTTGTCCTGCAGGATGCGCCAGGCCTCGGAACGTTCGAAGCTGGTGGACTGCGGATTCACATGGGCCATCAGGGCGATGCGCGCGACAAAAAAGAGCTGCAGCGCCAGCAGGGCGATCAGCAGCAGGGCGAGCCAGCGCAGCAGGGCCTTGGCAAAGGTCTTCATGCTGGTTCAGGGCGCGCTGACACGCGTTTCCAGCGTTTCGTTGCGCGAGAAGCGGAAGCGCGAGACCACCACGATCTGGTCGGCTTCCTTGCGCATGCTCGCGCTGAAACGGCCGTAGGGGCCGGCGGCCCGTGCGATGGCTTCGGCGCGGCGATCCAGGATGCGGTTGCCCGAGCTCTCGGCGATCTCGGTACTCACCACCTGACCCAGCCGGTCCACGGTCACCACCATGGTCAGTTCACCATAAAGCTTTTTGCCGCCCGAGCTGGGGAAGTTCTCTGTGCCCTTGCCTTCGATGGCACGGCGCAGGCGGTCGTAATAGATGGCGTAGGCCTCCTCGCGTGTGGAGGGGCCGATGTAGCGCTTGCGCGGTTTGCTGCTGTCCTGCTGGATACGGCGTTCGATCTCGGCCAGCTGCTTGAGCAGCAGGCGGCGCTTCTCTTCCTGTGCGGCCTGTTCGGAGCTGAGCTTGGATTGCTTGGGGTCGGGCACAGGCAGGCGGGCAAGCTGCTGGCGCACCTGGGCCAGCAGCATGGTCTGCTGCTTCTGCAGCGAGCGGATGTTTTTCTGCGCCTCTTCTTCCAGCGTGTCGCCGTGGTCGCTGAGCTGGGTCGAGGGCAGGGGGCTGGTGGCGCGGCCGCGTTCGGTGTCGCCCCCGCCCGCCAGATTGCTCTGGGCAATGGCCAAGGCCTTGCGGTCCGCGGGGGTGTTGCCGCGGGCATTGACCAGGATCACTTCCAGTGGCGTGTCGCGAAAGGCGCGCTCGATGGCCTCGGGGTCGACAAAACGCACGGTCAGCAGCACCGCATGCACGGCGACCGAGATGCCGAGGGCCAGTTGCAGGGTGCTGAGATTGCGCAGCTTCACGGAGTGGGATTATCGCCCGAGGCACCCTCGGCTTCGTTGACATCGACCGCAATCGCGATGGGCCCGGCGGCCAGGGTCTCGTCCTCGTCCGCTTCCTCGGCTTCTGCAGGCGTTGCTTCGGCATCCAGGCGCTCGATCACCGTGCCCGCCACGTCCAGCGCCACCTCATCGATGGCGCCGAGTTTCACGCGCACGTGTGCACCGCGTGGCAGACCCTGGGCGCCCAGCACGGGCAGCACCAGGGGCAGGGTATCGGCGCGGGCCAGGTTGTCCTTGAACACCGTGGCTTCGAGTTCCGTGATGCCACGCTGTTGCAAGTACTTCAGGGTCCAGTAACGCTCGATCGTGGCCTGGTAACCGTTGTATTCGCCGTAGGCGGAGTCGAAGCTCGAGATGATGGCAAAGAGCTCGGCATCCTTGGGCTTGAAGGGGGCAGCCAGCGCGGCCGTGCGGCCATGGCGCGCGCAGGCAATGATCTGCCACTGGTTCACGAGGTCGGTGTAACGGCGCAGCGGCGAGGTGCTCCAAGCGTAGCTTTTCACGCCGATGCCGGCGTGCGGCAGGGCCTTGGTGCCCATGCGCACCTTGACGCCGGGCGCCAGCGAGGCCTGGCTACGGTAGATGCCGGGCACGCCGAGTTCGGCCAGCCACGACCCCCAGCTGCTGTTGGCCAGGATCATGGCCTCGGCCACCATCAAGTCCAGCGGCGCACCGCGGCTGCGGGTGCCGATCTGCACCTGCTCGTTGCCCTGCGGTTCGCCCTCGTTGCTGGACTTGTTGGCCCCCACGCTGGCCACTGCGTGTGCTGCGCTGCCCCCCGAGGGGGCTTCCGCGCCTTGGGGCGGCCCGGCGTCGCGGATGAGCTTGAAGGTGTAGTCGGGCCGGTTGAAGGTTTCGGGTTTGCCGCGCACGACTTCGCGCTGGGCCTTCAGGTGCCGGGCCAGGCGGAACAGAAAGGCCAGTTCGGTGCGCAGGGCTGGCGTCAGCGGCGCGGGGTCAGGCTGGGCATGGGCGAAGGTCGGGTCGCTCAGCCACTCGGCCGTGACCACCTGGTCCAGCTTGTCGTGTCGCAGGTTGTGCGCGATGGGCACACGCTCCAGCTTGGTCTCATGGCCCAGCAGTTCCAGCGTGTCCTCCTTGAAGGCCACGTAGAGTGAGACGGCGGGGCAGGCGCGCCCTTCCTGCAGGGTGTAACGCTGCACCACCTCGTCGGGCAGCATGGTGAGCTTGTAGCCCGGCATGTAGACCGTGGACAGGCGGTTGCGGCTCACCGTGTCGATAGGGTCGCCGCGCTGCAGGGCCAGGCCGGGGGCCGCGATGTGGATGCCCACCGTGACCGTGCCCGAGCCCAG
>CAUPRZ010000305.1:0-3789 GCA_963513855.1 uncultured Hylemonella sp. | reverse complement strand
GCAGCAGAAGCTCATGCCTGTGAGCGTGGGACTGGATGCCGCCGGCAACGCCACGCCGGCCCTGCTCAAAAAACTGCAAGCACTTGGTGCCGATGCTTCTGCCGTGACCAATCTGAAGCGTGCCCCAGATGGCAAGGCTGAAGCCCTGTTCTACGACAGTCTGGTGCCCGGCGCCACGCTCGAAGCTGGCCTACAGAAGGCCTTGGACGAAGCGCTGGCCAAGCTGCCTATCCCCAAGGTCATGAGCTACCAGCTTGAGACAGATTGCGAACTGCCCGGTTGGAGCAGTGTGAACTTCGTGCGCCCGGCGCACGGTCTCGTGGCCCTGCATGGCAGCGCCGTGGTGCCCGTCAAGGCCCTGGGCCTGAAGGCTAGCAACAGCACCAAAGGCCACCGTTTCGAGGCGAAAAAGGACGTGGTCCTGCTCAATGATGCTGACAGCTATGCGGCGACCCTGCGTGAAGACGGTGCCGTCATTGCCTCCTTTGCCGAGCGCCGTGCCGAGATCGTGCGTCAGCTGGCAGCCGCGGCGGCCAAGGTCGGTGGTGGTGTGCGTCCTATCGAGGACGAAGCCCTGCTGGACGAAGTGACCGCCCTGGTCGAGCGCCCCAATGTGCTGGTCTGCCAGTTCGAGCTCGAATTCCTGGCCGTGCCGCAGGAGTGCCTCATCCTCACGATGAAGGCCAACCAAAAGTATTTCCCGCTGCTGAATGCGGCTGGCAAGCTGACGAACCAGTTCCTGGTCGTCAGCAATATCAGCCCGGCCGATGCGAGCGCCGTGATTGGCGGCAACGAGCGGGTGGTGCGCCCGCGCCTGGCTGACGCCAAGTTTTTCTTCGACCAGGACCGCAAGAAGACACTGGAATCACGCGTCGAGGGCCTGGGCAAGGTGGTCTATCACAACAAGCTCGGTACGCAGGGTGAACGCGTGGAGCGTGTGCGTGTCATCGCCAAGGCGATCGCGCAGCAGCTCGGTGATGCCAAGCTGGTGGCTGCCGCCGACACCGCCGCACGCCTGGCCAAGACCGACCTGTTGACCGATATGGTGGGCGAGTTCCCCGAGCTGCAGGGCATCATGGGCGGCTACTACGCGCGCCATGACGGTCTGGGCGAGGAAGTCGCCAACGCCATCGAAGACCACTACAAACCGCGTTTTGCGGGCGACGAACTGCCGCGTAACACTGTAGGGCTGGTCGTGGCCCTGGCCGACAAGCTGGAGACGCTGGTCGGCATGTTCGGTATCGGCAACCTGCCGACCGGCGACAAGGATCCGTTTGCACTGCGTCGCCATGCGCTGGGTGTGATCCGCATGCTGGCCGAGCAGAACCTGGCACTGGATCTGTCCACGCTGCTCAAGGCCACGCTGCCCGCTTTCGGTGACAAGATCACAGACGCCACGCCCGCTCTGGCCGATTTCATCTATGACCGCCTCGCCGGCAGCCTGCGCGAGCAGGGCTACAGCGCGCAGGAAGTGGACGCCGTGCTCAGCCTGCGCCCGCAGCGCCTGGGCGAGGTGGCACACCGCCTGACAGCAGTGCGCGCCTTTGCTGAATTGCCTGAGGCCGCCGCGCTGGCCGCAGCCAACAAGCGCATCAGCAACATCCTCAAGAAGGCCGAGGGGGCGGTGGAAGCCAAGGTCGACGCCAAGCTGCTCAAGGAGCCGGCCGAGCAGGCCCTGCATGGCGCGCTGCACAGCGTGCAGCCCCTGGCCGACAAGCTCTACGCCAACGGTGAGTACGCCGCCTCGCTGCGTGAACTGGCTGTGCTCAAGGCCCCGGTCGATGCCTTCTTTGATGGCGTGATGGTGAACGCAGAAGACCCGGCGCTGCGCGCCAACCGTCTGGGCCTGCTCAAGAGCCTGCACGAGGCCATGAACCGCGTGGCTGATCTGTCTCGTTTAGCGGCCTGATATGCCGGCTACGCACACCATGAAACTGGTCATCCTCGACCGCGACGGCACCATCAACGAGGACAGCGACGACTTCGTCAAGACCGAGGCCGAGTGGAAGCCGCTGCCCGGCGCGCTGGAAGCGATTGCCAAGCTCAACCATGCGGGCTGGCACGTGGTGGTGGCGTCCAACCAGTCGGGGCTTGGGCGCGGTCTGTTTGATGTGGCGGCGCTTAATGCCATGCACACCAAGATGCACAAGCTGCTGGCGGCTGCCGGTGGCCGGGTCGAGGCCATCTTCTACTGCCCACACGCGCCCGACCAGGCCTGCCGCTGTCGCAAGCCCCTGCCGGGCCTGTTCGAGCAGATCGGCGAGCGTTACGGCATCACGCTCAAGGGTGTGCCCACGGTGGGCGATTCGGCGCGTGACCTGATCGCGGGCGCGGCCGCAGGTTGCGAACCGCACCTGGTGCTGAGCGGCAAGAGCGCGAAGTTCCGTGGTCAACCCCTGCCTGAGGACTTTCCGGCCGGCACACGCGTGCATGAGAGCCTGCTGGCCTTCGCCGACTATCTGGTGTCACGCGATACAACGCGCGACAGCGTCTGAGGAATCACATATGGCTTTGCTTCGTTCCCTGCTCCATCTTCTGTGGATGATCGTCACGGTGATCCCCTGGGGCATCATCATGGTCGTGGCCTCCATCCGCGTGCGCGGCAACCCGCTGTACTGGATGGCAGCGCGCTGGCTGGGCTGGGCCATCGATGGCGCGCGCGTGATTCTTGGCATCCGCGTGCAGGTCACCGGCATGGAAAACCTGCCCCAGGGTGAGACCAGCTCGGCCATCCTGCTGGTCAAGCATCAGTCCACCTTCGAGACCTTTCTGATGCCCACCCTCATGCCGCACCCGCTGGCCTATGTGTTCAAGAAGGAACTGCTCTACGTGCCCTTCTTCGGCTGGGCCATGGGCCGGCTGGACATGATCCACATCGACCGCTCGCAACGCAACGAGGCTTTTGCCAAGGTGGTGGCGCAGGGCAAGGCCCTGCTGGCGCGGGGTGTCTGGATCATCATGTTCCCCGAGGGAACGCGCATCCCGCGCGGCCAGCAGGGCACTTACAAGACCGGGGGCACGCGCCTGGCGGTGGAGACCGGCGCGTCCGTGATCCCGATCGCCGTGACCTCGGCCAAGGTCTGGCCGCGCAAGGCCTTCATCAAGCGGCCGGGGCTGGTGGAGGTGTCCATCGGCAAGCCCATCTCCAGTGCAGGCCGTGAGCCGGCTGAGCTGATGAAAGAAGTCGAGGCCTGGATCGAGGCCGAGATGCGCCGGCTGGATCCTGACGCCTACAACAAGTGATGTCGCACTAAGATCAGGGCATGCGCAGCTTCCTTCAGCTCGCCCTCGACCTCTTTGATGTATCGACTGCGGTGCAGGCCCCGCCGCCTGCGGCGCCCGCGCCCCGGCCCGAATTGCATGGCCCGCAGCAACCGGCCCAGACCCTCACCAGCGTGATGCTGCCGGCGCAGTTTTCGCACCCGCGCGCCAACCGGCAGACACGCCTTTGTGAGGCCCAGGTGGCCTACGAATTCAAGCGCGGCAAGCGCCGCACCATCGGCATGCAGGTGGGTGCCGACGGCCTGGTGGTCAGCGCGCCGCGCTGGGTGCCGCTGTACGAGGTGGAGGCCGCGCTGCAGGAAAAGGCCGAGTGGATCCTGCGCAAGCTCGACGAGATGCGCGAGCGCGAGCAGCGTCTGGAGTCCACCCGCATCGAATGGCGCGACGGCGCGAGCTTTCCCTTCCTGGGTGAGACAGTCATCGTGGTGCTGGACCCCACCCATGCCTACCGCGCCGTGGGCGGTGGCCTCAAGGCCAACAATGTGGAGGTAGTTCTGCACACCGACG
>CAUPRZ010000304.1:0-3806 GCA_963513855.1 uncultured Hylemonella sp. | reverse complement strand
TGTCCTGCGTGCTGCGCATCAGCAATGGCCAACACACGGCACTGCTGGTCGGTGATATCGAAAAAGCGCAGGAAGTCCGTCTGGTGGTTGAAGGCGCTGCGCTGCATGCCGACTGGCTGCTGGTGCCACACCACGGCAGCAAGACCTCGAGCACGCCGGAGTTTCTGGACGCCGTGGCACCGCGCTGGGCCCTGGTACAAGCCGGCTACCGCAACCGCTACGGCCATCCGGCACCGGAAGTGATGACGCGCTACACCGAACGCGGGGTACAGGTACTGGACTCCGCACGCTGCGGTGCCGCGCGCTGGCGCTCAGCCCAACCGGGTCAGACACATTGCGAACGTGTGGACCGTCCGCGCTACTGGCAGCACCGCCCGCCGACTTGAGCACCTGTTCGCAGTCGCTAAGGCCCGGACTGGCGCGCCTTGGCCACGGCCTGGCCCAGTTCGATCACGGCCAGGGCGTAATAACTGCTCCAGTTGTAGCGCGTGACGGCATAGAAATTCTCGGTCCCGGCCACGTAACTGGGCGAATAGTCGCCGTTCTGCAGCTCCACCAGGGCCAGCGGGCCGCTGTGCTGCCGCGCTGCCGTGCTCAACACCACCCCCTTGGCCGCGAACTGGTCAACGCCGAAAGTGGGCTTGATGTCGGGCTCCAGCAGGGCCGGCATATCCAGGCGCTCATAGTCGAAGTCCACCGTGTAGTGGGTGGGCATGCCCGGCTTCCAGTTGAAGGACTTGAAGTAGTGGGCCACCGAGCCGATGGCGTCAGCCGGGCTGTCGAGCAGGTCGATGCGGCCATCCTGGTCGAAATCCACAGCGTAACGCGCCCAGCTCGAGGGCATGAACTGCGGGATGCCCATGGCCCCTGCATAACTGCCGCGCGCCTTGAGTGGGTCCAGCCCGGCCTGATGCCGCTGCTTGAGGAATGCACCGAGTTCGCTGCGGAAGAAGGCCGCACGCGCCGCCGCACGCGGATGCTCGGCGGGGAAGTCGAAGGTCAGGGTGGCCAGGGTGTCGAGCACGCGGTAACGGCCCAGGTAGCGACCGTAGAAAGTTTCGACGCCGATGATGCCGACGATGATCTCGGGTGGCACGCCATAGGTGTGACCAGCGCGCTGCAGCAAGGCCTCGTGGGTCTGCCAGAAACTCACGCCGGCCTGCACCCGCTCGGCCTCCAGGAAACGGTTGCGGTACTGCTGCCAGTTGCGCGGGGTGCTGACCGGCGGTGGCACCACGAGCTTGGCGAGCTGCGGCACGTGGCGGGCCTTGCCAAGAATGCGACGCACCCACTGGCGATCCAGATCGTGTTGCTGGGCGATCTCGTCCGCCAGAGCCATGGCCTCGGGTCGTCCGGCATAGGCCGGGCCACTGCCTTCGATCAACTGCGGGGCGCTGTCCTGCACACGCTTGATGCGCGCTTTCTGGGACGTCGCCTGCGCGCTGTCCGTGCCCAGCAGCAAAGCGGCCAGCAAAGGGAGGAGAGACAGAAGGCGTTTGCTCACGTGGGCCAGCTCAGTTGATTCAATTCGCGTCGCAGCACCGCCAGGCCGGCGGCATCAGGCTGCGCACGGGGGGCGTAGCGCAGCACTTCATAGCGTTGCAGCCAAGCCTGGATGGCCTGCACCCGATTGTCCGCGGGATCATGTTTTAACGCCAGCAAGCGAGCCAGCTCGCGTGGCGTGGCCGCCGCACCAGGCTGCAGTCCGAGGCGCTGCAGCTGCTGGCGCACTTGTTCCAGCAGGCGTAACCAGGGGTCCTGGCGCTTGCGCTCCCAGCGCGTCCAGGCCGCCCCCCCCAGACTGGCCAGCACCAGCGCGCCCAGCAGCAGATAACCCAGGTCCTCCCAGCTCGGCGCCTCGAAACCCAGGGCCCGCAGCAGATCAAGCTGGCGGCTTTGTGTGTAGTTGAGGATGCGCTGGTTCCAGGCATTGTTGACGGCTTCCCAGACCGCGCGCATGTTCTGCACCAGGGTCGGACTGATCACATTGCCGACCGCTGTGGCCACGACACCACGCGGGGCCAGCAGACGTTGCAGGGAGCCGATGCGTCCGGGTGCGACCGAGGCGGTCGGATCCACGCGCACCCAGCCCCGGCCTGCGAGCCAGACCTCGGTCCAGGCGTGGGCGTCGCTTTGACGCACGACCCAGAAGTCGCCCAGATTGGTATTACGCTCGCCGCCCTGGTAACCGGTGACGATGCGTGCCGGGATACCGGCCGCGCGCATCACCATGACAAAGGCCGAGGCGATGTGCTCGCAGAAGCCCAGCTTGCGATCGAACCAGAATTCGTCGGCCGAGTGCTGGCCGGATACGCCGGGCTCCAGGGTGTAGGTGTAGCCGCCGGTCCGCAGATGCTGCAGCACGCGGTCGATCAGCGCCGCCGGGTCGTTGCCGGTCTCACGGCCGAGTTCTGCGGCCCATGCCAGGGTCCGCGGGTTGAAGCCGCTCGGCAGCGTCGTGTAGTCCTGCAGGCTGGCCATCATGCGCTGCGGTCCATGGCGGAATTCGGTGTATGCAACAGCACGGTAACGCAGCAGATCGTTGATCGCACGGCTGGAGCGCCACTGCAGTTCCTCGCTCATGCTCGCATCCATCTCCCCAGGCAGTTCGGGTGGGGTCGCCGAGGTCTCCAGGGCCAGCAACCAGGGCCGGTTGTGCGGCTCCAGCGTCATTTCATAACGCAACGGCACACCGCTGACCTGCAGCTCCGCGCGTGGCTGATCACTCCGGCGGAAGGTGGCTTGCAGGGGTAGCCACTCGCGCCCATCAAAGGTGGACAGCACGGGACCCCGGAAATACAGCTGCCCCTGGGGCGGCGGCTCACCTTCAAAACGCACACGCAAGGCCACGCTGTCGTCCAGCGCCAGGCTGGCGATATTGCCCACCTGCATACGCGACGACAGCCCGCTGCGCCCGCTCATGGCATCACCCGGCGTTCCCCACAGCGGCGCCATGCGCGGAAAGAGCACAAAAAGCAGCACCATGATGGGCGCGCCCAGCAGGGTCATGCGCGTGGCCAGACGGGCCGACTGCCCGAGGGTGGGCCGGCCCGCCGGCATATGGCTGTTGACCAGGGCCGTCAGCAGGCC
This sequence comes from uncultured Hylemonella sp., assembly GCA_963513855.1. Classification (GTDB taxonomy): domain Bacteria; phylum Pseudomonadota; class Gammaproteobacteria; order Burkholderiales; family Burkholderiaceae_C; genus Hylemonella. The sequence continues at coordinate 716 of CAUPRZ010000304.1, read as the reverse complement.
CATGAGGCCCACGAGCATGGCCGCCGCCGTCAACAGGGACTGAGAGTAGAAGAAATTCGTCAGCATCGTGAAGAAGCCGAGGAAAAAAACCACAAAGGCATCACGCCGTGCGCGCAGCTCCAGGGTCTTGAGCGCCAGCAACACCACGATCAGCGTGACTCCGGCATCACGGCCCAGGAGAGTGCGGTGCGTGGCCCAGGTGGCAGCCACCGTGAGCACCAGGGCCGCCAGCAGCCACCAGCGCCCCGGCAGCGGGCGCAGGCTGAAGGCCAGCCAGCCGCGCCAGGCCAACATGGCCGCAGCCAGCGTGCTGCACCACCAGGGCAGCTGCCCGGTTTGCGGCAGCAGCACCCAGGCGATCACGGCCAGCAGGAACAGGGTGTCGCGGCTGTCGCGGGGCAGGTTGGCAAAGGGGTTCTTCATAAGCGCTGAGAGGACATGGTCTCTGATGGCAACAATACCCGACAATGTCGCGGTTTGCTTTCATTCCCACGGAGCCCCCATGACTATCAACGACAAGCTCAAACAGCTGGGCATCACCCTGCCCCCGGTCGCCACGCCGGCGGCGGCCTATCTGCCTTTTGTGCAGACCGGCAAGCTCGTTTTCCTCAGCGGCCACATCGCCAAGAAGGACGGCAAACCCTGGGTGGGCCAGTTCGGCAAGACCATGACGACGGAGGAAGGCAAGGCCGCTGCGCGCGCCGTAGCCATCGACC
>CAUPRZ010000303.1:0-3812 GCA_963513855.1 uncultured Hylemonella sp. | reverse complement strand
GGTCTGGATCGGCCTGTGTTTTGCCCTGCTCACCACGGCCGCTTTGGGCCTGCTGCTGAGCTTGCTCAACTGGCCCTGGTTGCTCAAGACCGTGATCACCCTGTTGCTGTGGTTGACGGCGCTCAACACCCTGTTGCTCTGGGCCGGCCAGGCCTATCTGAACACCGGCCTCATGGCCCAGGGGCTGCCCGCGGTGCTGGGCCCGCTCAAGGCCCAGCCGATCTGGCAGTTGGTGCTGGTCTTCGGCCTGCTGGCCCTGGCGCCGTCGATCTGGCTCTGGCAGCTCCGCCTGCGCCGTGTCTCTCTGCCCACCCGCCTGCCGCAGAACCTGCTGCTGGCCCTGCTCTGTACCTGTGTGCTGGCCGCGGTCTGGTTTGCCGGGCGCGGCGCCCTGCTGCCCCTGCTGCAGGAACAGCCCCGCTGGTTGGAGCTGCTCAGCCCCTTCAACACCCTGCTGAGCCTGCGCCACTGACGGCCCCCCGGCCCCGGACTCCGGGCCCTGCTTTCGTTATGATGGCCCGCGTAACACGCTGGCAACAAGAACGGCGCGTAGACCACAAGGAGACCGGCTTGGATGCTTCTGAACGGCGGGCCATCCCGCGCAGAGCCAGTGACTTCCAGTCGCTGCTGCTCCAGGCCATTTACGACATCTCGCCCGACGGCATCCTGGTCGTCGACGAGCATGGCACGGTGGTCTCACACAACCGGCCCTTCCTGCAGCTCTGGGGCATCGCACCCAGCCGGCTGCGCACGGGCGACGATGGTTCGGTCATCGGCGAGGCCGATGCGCCCGTCCTGGCCGAGGTGGTGTCACGTGTGCAGAACCCGGCCGCCTTCCTGGAACGTGTGCGCGAGCTTTACGACAACCCACAGCTCGACGACCACTGCGAAATCGAACTCAAGGACGGCCGCATGCTGGAGCGGCATTCAACCGTGCTGCGCGACGAGGACGGGCAGTACCTGGGCCGGGTCTGGTTCTTTCGCGACATCACGGCCCAGAAGAACCACGAAGCCATCCTGACCCGACTGGCCCGCCACGATTCGCTCACCGGTGCGGCGAACCGGCGCTACTTCTTCGAACGCGCCGAGCAGGAGTTCATGCGCAGCCGCCGCTACAACACCCCGTTGTCCATGGCCTTGATGGACTTGGACCACTTCAAGCAGATCAATGACCAGCTGGGCCACGCGGCGGGTGACGAGGTGCTCAAATTCATGAGCCGAAAATTCGGTGAGTTGCTGCGTGAAAGTGATCTGCTGGCACGCATCGGCGGCGAGGAGTTTGTCATCCTCATGCCCAGCACCGGTCTGGCCGGTGCTGCCCTGATGGCCGAGCGTCTGCGCATCGCCATCTCGGACACCTCCATGCCTGTGGCTGGCCAGCTGCTGCACCCGCGCTTCAGCGCCGGGGTCACCCAGCTCAAGAGTACAGACCAGTCCATCGAGGACTGCCTGCGCCGCGCCGACGAGGCCATGTACAAGGCCAAGCAGGCTGGGCGCGACCGCGTCGAAGCCTGCGCTTAAACGCCAGCCGAAAGCGCCTGCAGGCGCTCGCGCGCCGCGCGGTATTCGCGCTTGAGCTGTTCGATGAACTCACCCGCACCCTGCACTTGGGTGATAGCACCGATGCCCTGGCCCGAACCCCAGATGTCTTTCCAGGCCTTCTTGGCGTCGCCGCCGAAATTCATCTTGCTGGGATCGCTCTCGGGCAACTGCTCCGGGTCCAGGCCCGCGGCGCGGATGCTGGGGGCCAGATAGTTGCCATGGACACCGGTGAACAGGTTGCTGTAGACGATGTCGTCCGAGCTGCCTTCGACGATGGCCTGCTTGTAGGCCTCGACTGCGCGGGCCTCGTGCGTGGCGATGAAGGCCGTGCCCATGTAGGCGAAGTCCGCGCCCATGGCCTGGGCCGCCAGCACGGAAGCCCCGGTGCTGATCGAGCCACTCAGTGCCACCGGGCCGTCGAACCACTGGCGGATCTCCTGCACCAGGGCAAAGGGACTCTTCACCCCCGCATGGCCACCGGCACCCGCCGCCACGGCGATCAGGCCATCGGCGCCTTTCTCGATGGCCTTGTGCGCGAACTTGTTGTTGATGATGTCGTGCAGCACCACACCGCCGTAGCTGTGTGCCGCCTGGTTGATCTCTTCGCGTGCACCGAGCGAAGTGATGATGACCGGCACCTTGTACTTCACGCACAGTTCCATGTCGTGCTCAAGACGGTCGTTGGACTTGTGCACGATCTGGTTGATGGCAAAGGGCGCAGCGGGGCGGTCCGGATGCGCCTGGTTGTGCGCAGCCAGGGCCTCGGCGATCTCGGCCAGCCACTCGTCGAGCTGAGCAGCGGGACGGGCATTGAGCGCGGGCATGGCACCGACCACACCCGCGATGCACTGGGCGATCACCAGCTTGGGGTTGCTGATGATAAAAAGCGGCGAACCGATGACGGGCAGGGGCAGGTTTTGCAGGACGGCGGGGAGCTTGGACACAGGTGTCTCCGAATAAGGGTTCAGGTCATTGTCAGTAAAAACGGCCGCCGCCGATGTCCATCGTGCGACAGCCGTTCGCTATCATTTCAATAGCAAATCAGAAGGCTTCAAGCGCCAATGCGGTCACGCTGGCAGCACCTTCCACGATGCTGTCGCGTGCGCCGGGCGCCTTGCTCAGCATGTGCTCGGCGTAGAAACGCGCCACGGTGATCTTGCTCTGCATGAAGGCTGCGTCTTCACCACGGGCCAGCTCGGCCTGGGCCACCAGCAGCGCGCGCGCGAGTTGCCAACCCGCCATCAGGTTGCCCGCCAGCATGAGGTAGGGCACGCTGCCGGCGTAGACCGCATTCGGATCCTTCTGGCTGGCCATGAAGTCGACCACGTCGACAAAAGAGACTCTTGCGGCTGCGAGTCGCTTGGCCACGGCCAGGGCATCGGCGCTGCCGTTTTTCTTGAGTTCGGCCTCGGTGCCTTCGATCTGTCTCGCAATGGCCTTGGCGGTCTGGCCGCCATCGCGCAGGGTCTTGCGGCCCACGAGGTCATTGGCCTGGATGGCCGTGGTGCCGTCGTAGATGGTCAGGATCTTGGCGTCGCGGTAGTGCTGGGCGGCGCCAGTCTCTTCGATGAAACCCATGCCACCGTGCACCTGCACGCCCAGGCTGGTGACTTCCAGGCTCATCTCGGTGCTGTAACCCTTGACCAGCGGCACCATGAATTCGTAGAAGGCCTGGTTCTGTTTGCGAACCTCGGCATCGGGATGGTGGTGCGCGGCGTCGTAGGCCGCAGCGGCCACTGAGGCCATGGAACGACAGCCCTCGACATAGGCACGCATGGTCATGAGCATGCGCCGCACGTCGGGGTGGTGGATGATGGGCGCGCTGGTCTTGAGCGAGCCGTCCACCGGGCGGCTCTGCACACGGTCACGCGCATAGGCCACGGCCTGCTGGTAAGCCCGCTCGGCCACCGCAATGCCCTGCATGCCCACGGCATAACGCGCGGCGTTCATCATGATGAACATGTACTCGAGGCCGCGGTTCTCCTGGCCCACGAGGTAACCCACGGCACCGCCATGGTCGCCATACTGCAGCACAGCCGTCGGGCTGGCCTTGATACCCAGCTTGTGCTCGATGCTCACGCAGTGCACGTCATTGCGCGCACCGAGGCTACCGTCCTTGTTGACCATGAACTTGGGCACGACAAAAAGACTGATGCCCTTGATGCCCTCAGGCGCACCGGTCACGCGCGCCAGCACGAGGTGGACGATGTTGTCCGCCATATCGTGCTCGCCATAGGAGAGGAAGATCTAGGTGCCGAAGACCTTGTAGC
>CAUPRZ010000302.1:0-3837 GCA_963513855.1 uncultured Hylemonella sp. | reverse complement strand
AGAACACAGCTGCACCCTGAAGAGAACGTGCTGGCCCTGCTGGAGGTTGACCTCGACAGCCATTTGCGCTTCGGCCGCGGCCTGCTGGTGGCCACCGACCGGCGCCTGCTGGCGCGCGAGCCGGGGCAGACCGCCTGGACGGCCTGGGATTACCACGCCGGGCTCAAACTGACCCAGCACGACCACGCCGGCGTCGGCCACCTGGAGCTGCTGGACGGCCAGGGCCGCCTGGCCCACTGGTGCTACACCCTGGGCCAGAACCTGCTGGCCATGCGCCTGGCCGAGCAGGTCCAGCGCCAGCTGCTGGGCCTGCGCACCGGCCGCCCGGTGCCGCCGCCGGTGGTGGAAGACAGCCCGATCGACGCCGAAGCGGCGCCCGTGCCGGCCTCGAACTGGAATCTGCTGCGCCTGTGGCGTTTCGCCCGCCCCTACAAGGGCCAGCTGCTGCTGGGTTTTGTGCTCACCCTGCTGGGCACGGCCGCCAGCCTGGTGCCGCCCTACCTGACCATGCCCCTGATGGACGATGTGCTGATCCCCTTCCAGAACGGGCAGCAGATCGACCCGAATCTGGTGGCGCTTTACCTGGGCGGCCTCTTCCTGTCCGCCCTCGTGGCCTGGGGCCTGACCTGGGCCAAGACCTACATCCTGGCCCTGGTGTCCGAGCGCATCGGCGCCGACCTGCGCACCACGACCTATGAACACCTGATGCGGCTGTCGCTCGAATACTTCGGCGGCAAGCGCACCGGCGACCTGATGACCCGCATCGGCAGCGAGACCGACCGCATCTGCGTCTTCCTCTCGCTGCACCTGTTGGACTTCTTCACCGACCTCATCATGCTGTTGATGACGGCGGCGATCCTGTTTTCGATCAACCCCTGGCTGGCCATCGCCACCCTGGTGCCGCTGCCCATCATCATGTGGTTGATCCACGCGGTGCGCTACCGCCTCAAGACCGGCTTCGAGAAGATCGACCGTGTCTGGTCCGAGGTGACGAGTGTGCTGGCCGACACCATTCCCGGCATCCGTGTGGTCAAGGCCTTTGCGCAGGAAAAGCGCGAGGCGGCCCGTTTCCACGAGGCGAATCGCCAGAACCTGGTGGTCAACGACCGCATCAACCGCATCTGGGCCCTGTTCTCGCCCAGCATCTCCTTCCTCACCGAGGTGGGCCTGCTGGTGGTCTGGGCCTTTGGCGTCTGGTTGGTGGCGCACGGCGAGACCTCCGTGGGTGTGCTGACGGCCTTCATCGCCTATATCAGTCGCTTTTACGGCCGTCTGGATTCCATGAGCCGTATCGTCTCCTGGACCGAAAGCTCGGCCTCGGCAACCAAACGCATCTTCGACATCCTGGACCATGTGTCCAGCGTGCCCGAACCGGCGCAGCCCGTGCACCTGAAAGAAGTGCAGGGCCGGATCGAGGTGCGTAATGTGGGCTTCCGTTACGGCAACCGCGAGGTCAACCGCGGCATCGACATCACCATCGAGCCCGGCCAGATGGTGGGCCTGGTGGGCCACAGCGGTTCGGGCAAGAGCACCCTGGTCAACCTGATCTGCCGTTTTTATGACGTGACCGAGGGCTCGATCCGCATTGACGGCGTGGACATCCGCTCCCTGCCCGTGGCCGAGTACCGCCGCAACATCGGTCTGGTGCTGCAGGAACCCTTCCTCTTTTTTGGCACCATCGCCGACAACATCGCTTACGGCAAGCCCGATGCCACGCGTGAGCAGATCATGGCGGCGGCGCGTGCCGCCCATGCGCACGAGTTCATCCTGCGCCTGCCCCAGGGTTATGACTCCATCGTCGGTGAGCGGGGGCAGGGTCTGTCGGGCGGCGAGCGCCAGCGTATCTCGATCGCACGCGCACTGCTGATCGACCCGCGCATCCTCATCCTCGACGAGGCCACGGCCTCGGTGGACTCCGAGACCGAGAAGGAAATCCAGAAGGCGCTGGACAACCTGGTGCAGGGTCGCACCACCATCGCCATCGCGCACCGTCTCTCCACGCTGCAGCGTGCGGACCGCCTGATCGTGCTGGACCGCGGCCAGGTGGTGGAAGAGGGCACCCACGATGAACTCATGCTGCGCCAGGGCGCCTACTACAACCTCTACCAGGCCCAGGCCCGCAACGTGGACACCGACATGGACGACACGGATGCCGGTCCCAACCCGGACCGCAAGGACGACGCCAAATGAGCTCCAGCCTGATCAATCTGAGCCATGCGGCAGAGCTGGCCTTCGACGCCAGCCGGCTCACACGCAATGCCTTCGGCAAGCTGGTGCTGCACACTGCCGACGGTACGGCGCACGAAGGCGTGGTCGCGGTGCGTGCCTTCCCCATCCAGGCGCCCGACCAGGACATCTCCCTGCTCGACGCCGGCGGCCATGAACTGGCCTGGGTTCCCGATCTGGTGGCCGTGCCCGAACCGGCCCAGGGCCTGATCCGCGCCGCGCTGACCGAGCGCGAGTTCATGCCCGAGATCCTCGCCATCCTGGGTGTGAGCACCTTCTCCACGCCCAGTACCTGGCAGGTGCGAACCGACCGCGGTGACACCAGCTTTGTGCTCAAGGGCGACGAAGACATTCGTCGTCTGTTCGGCAACACCCTGCTCGTGACAGATTCGCATGGCATCCAGTTCCTGATCCGCGACATGAAGGCGCTGGACCGTGAGAGCCGCCGCCTGCTGGACCGCTTCAAATAAACCATGACCGCCGTTTTTGACTTTTCCGAACCCGTGTTGCGCCGTCTGGCGCAGGACGATGTGGTGCGTGCACTCGCCGAGGACGTGGGCGGCGGTGACCTGACCGCCGGCCTGATCGCTCCCGCGCGCCAGGCCCATGCGCGCATCCTGGCGCGCGAAAGCGCCGTGATCTGCGGCAGTGCCTGGGCCGAGGCCGCCTTGCAGCAGGTCGTGCCCGAAGCCCGTATCACCTGGCATGTGCGCGATGGTCAGCGCTGCGCGGTGGACCAGGTGGTGCTTGAACTCGAAGGCCCGGCCCGTGGCCTGCTCACGGCCGAACGCACCGTACTCAACTTCCTGCAACTGCTCAGTGCGGTGGCCACCAAGACCGCCGACTATGTGACGGCTGTGAACGGGGTGCCCGGCAACCGCGCCCGTATCGTGGACACACGCAAGACCCTGCCGGGCCTGCGTATGGCGCAGAAGTACGCCGTGGTCTGCGGCGGTGGCAGCAACCACCGTATCGGCCTGTTTGATGCGGTACTGATCAAGGAAAACCATATTGCCGCTGCGGGCGGTGTGAGCGCCGTGCTGCGCCAGGCTGCGGCTGTGGCACCCTCCGCCAAATTCGTCGAGATCGAGGTCGAAACCCTGGACCAGCTGCAAGAAGCCCTACAGGCAGGCGCCTCCATGGTGCTGCTCGACAATATGGACCTGTCGAGTTTGCGCGAGGCCGTGCGCATGAATGCCGGGCGCGCCATCCTCGAAGTCTCGGGCGGCGTGAACATGGGCACCGTGCGCGACATCGCGGCCACGGGCGTGGACCGGATCTCCATCGGCGCCTTGACCAAGGATGTGAAGGCGGTCGATTTTTCCATGCGCTTCTCGGAGTTGTGATGAGTACAGCGACCCAAGTCATCGACGTCGAATACGAACAGCCGGATCAGGACGCAGGGGCGACCTGCTCCACCCATCACGCCTGGGCGCGTGTGCCTGTCGAACCGACCCAGCCCGAGCGTGCGGCGTTGAAAGACAAGATCCGCCGCCTGCTCAAGGAAAAAAACGCGGTCATGGTTTCGCACTACTACGTGCACCCGGACCTGCAGGACCTGGCTGAAGAGACCGGCGGCATCGTCAGCGATTCGTTGGAGATGGCGCGTTT
>CAUPRZ010000301.1:0-3847 GCA_963513855.1 uncultured Hylemonella sp. | reverse complement strand
GGAAGGGTCCTCGCTCATCTGGCGATTCAGATCGTCGATGGCCTCGGGGTCCTTGGGCACGCCGGCAATACGAACCAGGGGCTTGAGAAGACGCTGCGGGTTGTGCGCGTAGTCAAAACCGAAGCGGCCCTTGACACACAGGCGGTTGTGGTTGGCCGGGCCGTCGCGCCCGTCCACGCTGAGGATCTTGTTGTCCTTGACGTTGTAGGTCAGCTGGCAACCCACGCCGCAGAAGGGGCAGACCGAGTCCACTTTCTTGTCGACGACTTGTGAGCCGATGCGGGTCTTGGGCATGAGGGCGCCCGTGGGGCAGGCCTGCACGCATTCACCGCAGGCCACGCAGGTGCTGTCGCCCATGCTGTCGCCCAGGTCGAACACAATCTCGCTGTGGCTGCCGCGCAGGGCGTAGCCGATCACGTCGTTCACCTGCTCTTCGCGGCAGGCGCGCACGCAACGGTTGCACTGGATGCAGGCATCCAGATTCACGGCCATGGCCGGGTGCGAGATGTCGGCCTTGGGCTGCTCACGGCGCAGGGCCTTGAGGGCGGGGCGCACGGTGACGTCCACCTTGTCGGCCCACAGCGAGAGCTCGCCGTGCTGCAGCGACTCATCTTGCTCGTCCCACTTGTAGCCCGTATCAGGCATGTCGGAGAGCAGCATCTCGAGCACCATCTTCTGGCTCTTGACGGCGCGTTCGCTCTGGCTCTGCACTTCCATGCCGGCGGTGGCGCTGCGGCAGCAGCTGGGGGCCAGGGTGCGCTCGCCCTTGATCTCGACCACGCAGGCGCGGCAGTTGCCGTCGGCGCGATAGCCTTCCTTGTAGCAGAGGTGCGGAATCTCCATGCCCATGCGCTTGGCAACGGTCAGGATGGTCTCGCCGGCATAAGCCTGGGCCTTTTTGCCGTCGAGCGTGAACTCGACGACCTGGGGCAACATTTCGTGGGGTTTGGCGGGTGCGTTCATGGTGCTCAGGCTCCCAGTTCTTGCGGGAAATACTTTTGGACACAGCGGATGGGGTTGGGCGCGGCCTGGCCCAGGCCGCAGATGGAGGCGTCCACCATCACCTGGCTCAGGTCTTCCAGCAGCTCGTTGTCCCAGTGCTCGGCTTCCATCAGCTGCACAGCCTTGGCCGTGCCCACACGACAGGGCGTGCACTGGCCGCAGCTTTCGTGCGCGAAGAAACGCATCATGTTCACGGCGGCTTCGCGCGCCGTGTCCTTCTGGCTCAGCACGATGACCGCGGCCGAGCCGATGAAACAGCCGTAGGGCTGCAGGGTGTCGAAGTCCAGCGGGATGTCGCCCATGCTGGCCGGCAGGATGCCGCCCGAGGCGCCACCCGGCAGGTAGGCGTAAAGCTCATGGCCGTCGAGCATGCCGCCGCAGTACTGGTCGACCAGCTCGCGGATGGTGATGCCGGCCGGTGCCAGCTTGACGCCCGGGTGCTTGACCCGACCGCTGACGCTGAAGGAGCGCAGGCCCTTGCGGCCATTGGCGCCGAAGCTGGAGAACCAGGTCGGGCCCTTCTGCACGATGTCGCGCACCCAGTAGAGGGTCTCGAAGTTGTGCTCCAGTGTCGGACGGCCAAACAGACCGACCTGGGCGAGATAGGGCGGGCGCATGCGGGGTTCACCGCGTTTGCCTTCGATCGACTCGATCATTGCGGACTCTTCGCCGCAGATGTAGGCGCCGGCACCGCGGCGCAGCTCGATCAGGGGCAGCGGACAGGGCGGGTTGGCCTGCAGGGCGGCCAGTTCGGCCTCCAGCAGGGCACGGGCGCCGTGGTATTCGTCACGCAGATAGATGTAGCAGGCGCCCACGCCCACGGCATAGGCGGCGACCAGCAGGCCTTCGAGGAAACGGTGTGGGTCGCGTTCCAGATAGGTGCGGTCCTTGAAGGTGCCGGGTTCGCCTTCGTCGATGTTCACGGCCATCAGCTTGGGAGCCGGCTGGTCGCGCACGATGCGCCACTTGCGGCCGGCCGGGAAACCGGCGCCGCCCAGGCCACGCAGGCCCGAGTCTTCCATGGCCTTGATGATGGGTTCCACTTCCTGCTTGCCACTGAGCAGGGCAGCCGCCAGCTGGTAGCCACCCTTGGCCTTGTAGGCTTCAAAACCCACGAAGTCGGGCGAGACCTGTTGCTGGGTCGGGACGGGGGAGATGGATTTGAGCGCCAGGGCCGCCGGATCAAAGGCGGCCTTGCCGGAGGACCTGGGCTGGGTCTTGATGCCGGCCTTGACAGCCTTGGCCACGGACTCGGGGGTGGCATGCAGCACCGGGTTCTGGTGCACCACGGCCACCGGGGCCTGTTCGCAGCGGCCCACGCAGGGCGCGGGGATCACACGCACCTTGGACGGGTCCGAACCCAGCGCGGTCTGCAGCTTGGCCATCAGACTCTGGGCACCGCCCATCTCGCAGCTCAGGCCGTCGCAGACACGCACGGTCAGGGCCGGCGCCTGTTCATCACCACGCACCACCTCGAAGTGGTGATAGAAGGTGGCCACTTCGTAGACCTCGGCCATGGGGATGTTCATTTCCTTGGCCAGGGCCACCAGGTGGCGGTCGTGCAGGCAAAGGTAGGCGTCGTTGAGCTTGTGCAGGTGCTCGATCAGCAGATCGCGGCGGTGACCGTCCGCCGGCCGCTCGCCGATCAGGGCGACCACTTCGGCCACGGACTTGTCGTCAGCCTGGCGGCCCTTGAGCTTGCTCTTGCGGCGGATGCGCTCCCGCAGGTCGTCGACGGTGGCAACCGCCACAGCCTGGATTTCGCCTTTACGGCCCGGGTGATTCATGGATATGTCCCTCAATACATAACTAGCTATGCACGGAGTTTCCAGCCGGCTCCCCAGCCGGTCAAATTCCATCGGAACATGTCATCATTCAAAAAATAAATGATGCAGTGCGGTAGATGACAGCAATTCTTATTAAAGCGGGCCACCCAACCCGGAATCGGTGATCAAGCGTGCAGCAAACCGCTGTGCGCAGCCGCATGGCGCAACCAGGCCGCGTCCTGCGCCAGGGTCAGGGCGGCCTCCAGCGGGCGCGAGTGGCGCTCCTTGGTCTGGACCATAAAACCGATGGCGGTGCGCACTTCGGGGCTGCTCAGTGGCCGCGCCTCCAGCTCGCGGTAAGCGCGCACGGCACCGACCAGAGCGCCGGGCATGACACAGCCCACCGCACCACCCACGGCGCTGAGCGCCAGGGTCAGCAGGGAGTTGGTCTCCAGCACGGGCTGCACCTTGACCCCGGCGTCGGCAAAAGCGCCGTCGACGATGTGGCGGTTGTACATCTCGGACGTCATGAGGCACAGGGGCTGGGCCGAGGCCTCTTTCCACGTCATCGGTGCACCGAAACGCATGCCCTGCTCCCCGGGCTGGCCGGCCTTGCGCACCAGGAAATAGTGTTCGGTGTACTGCAGCAGGGTCTGCAGGGCGCCGGGACGCACCCGCTCGATGAAACCCAGGCCCATGTCCAGGGTCAGTTCCTCGAGACCGGCCTCGATCTCCTGCGAACTCATGGAGCGCACCACGGGCGTGATGCCCGGGTGGCGCGCCTGCAGCATGGCGGCAAAACGCGCGGCCACCGGTTCGGCCGAAGGCACGACGCCGATGCCCAGGCGCCCCTGGGGCTGGCCGTTGACGCTGCTCAGGTCCTGCCGGAGCAGTTGTTCCTCACGCAGCATGAGGCGCGCGCTCTCCAGCAGACGCTCTCCCTCGGACGTGAAACCCACAAAGGTCCGGCCGCGGCGCACGATGGGACTACCAAACTCCTCCTCCAGCGCACGCAGGGCGTTGGAGAGCGCCGGCTGGGTGACAAAACAGGCCTGGGCTGCGCGGGCGAAGTGCTTGTG
>CAUPRZ010000300.1:0-3851 GCA_963513855.1 uncultured Hylemonella sp. | reverse complement strand
TGACTTCTTCGCCAGGGCCGGCGGGACCCAGGTCGGCGATGTCCGACAGGCGCAGCACATCACAGTAGGCCTTGAGGCGGGTGCGCAGTTCCCGGCCCAGGCCGCCGGCGGCGCCGGTGAGCAGGAGGCGGGGGAAGCGCAGGGGGGTGGCGTGAGCGTTCGACATGAAATAGGGATCAGGGCAGGTGGATCGGCTAAAGTGTTGTTATATGACTTGCTTTTTGTCATCAGTTGTCATACAACTATCTTCCTTGATGCGAGCCGTTCTTGTCAATCTCAAATCGATTGGGGTAATCCCTAATGAATGCTAGTTTCCCCTTAAGCACCCGTCGCCGGCCCCGCACCCTGGCGCTGGATCTGGTCGACTCCCTGGGGGACCGGATCCGCGATGGCCGCATCGTGCCCGGGGACAAGCTGCCGACCGAGGCAGCCATCATGGAAGAGTTCGGCGTCAGCCGCACCGTGGTGCGCGAGGCCATCTCCAAGCTCCAGGCTTCGGGCCTGGTGGAGACGCGCCACGGCATCGGTACCTTTGTCGTGGGCCTGGGGGACAGTGCGGCTTTCCGCATCGCGCCGGAGCAGATTGCCACCCTGCATGATGTGATCGCCGTGCTGGAGCTGCGCATCGGTCTGGAGACCGAGGCCGCCGCCCTGGCGGCAGCACGTCGTACAGAGCGGAATCTGGCGGAAATGCGCTCGGCGCTTGATGCTTTTGCGACCGCCCTGGCCGAGGGGCGGGATGCCGTAGGCCCCGACTTCCAGTTCCATCAGGAAATCGCGCGCGCCACCCAGAACCCCCACTTCGCCGAGCTCATGAGCACCCTGGGCGCCATGATCATTCCGCGCGCGCGCCTGGGTGTGGCCGAGGGTGTTACGGATGCCCAGCGCAGTTATCTGCTGCGCGCCAATGCCGAGCACGAAAACATTTTTGACGCCATCTCCAACCGGGATTCGGATGCCGCCCGGGCCGCCATGCGTACCCATCTGGCCAACAGCCGTGAGCGCCGCCGCCGCGCGGCCGTGCTGTCTGAGGACATGGCCGGCAAGTAGCGGTTTAGGGTTTTCCAGGGGGTGCAGGGCCCCTGTTTTGGGTTTGACAAGCCCGATCTATGTTGTATGATGACTGACAACATTTTGCTGGCAGGCCTCTTCAATGGCCGTCATTTCCGTTCACATACCTGCGTCAGGAGACCTATGAACCCGCAAGAACTCAAATCCATCATGGGCTCCGGCCTGCTGTCGTTCCCGATCACGGACTTCGACGAGCAAGGCAACTTCCGCCCCAAGACCTATATCGAGCGCCTGGAATGGTTGGCCCCGTACGGCGCCAGCGCGCTGTTCGCCGCGGGCGGCACGGGCGAATACTTCTCGCTGGCCGGTGAGGAATACAGCCAGGTCATCAAGACGGCCGTGGACACCTGCCGCGGCAAGGTGCCGATCATTGCCGGCGCCGGCGGCCCGACCCGCACCGCCATCGCTCATGCCCAGGAAGCCGAACGCCTGGGCGCCCACGGCATCCTGCTGCTGCCGCACTACCTGACCGAAGCCGGCCAGGAAGGGCTGATCGCCCATGTGGAGCAGGTCTGCAAGAGCGTGAAGTTCGGCGTCATCGTCTACAACCGCGACCGCACCAAGCTCACACCCAACTCGCTGGCCATCCTGGCCGAGCGCTGCCCCAACCTGGTTGGCTTCAAGGACGGCGTGGGCAACATCGAGGTCATGTCCTCCATCTATATGAAGATGGGCGAGCGCTTCGCCTACCTCGGTGGCCTGCCGACTGCCGAGGTTTATGCAGCCGCTTACAAGGCGCTGGGCACGCCGGTGTACTCCTCGGCCGTGTTCAACTTCATCCCGAAGACGGCCATGGACTTCTATAAAGCCGTGGCTGCCAACGACATGGCCACCCAGCACAAGCTGCTGAAGGACTTCTTCATGCCCTACCTGTCCATCCGTAACCGTGTGGAAGGTTATGGCGTGAGCATCATCAAGGCCGGCGCCAAGATCGTCGGTCACGATGGCGGTCCCGTGCGTGCACCGCTGACCGACCTCAAGCCGGCCGAGATGGAAGAACTGGCCGTCTTGATCAAGAAGCTGGGTCCGCAGTAAGCTGCCCCTGCTCCGCAGAGAGCATCCCTTGCCGATAAAACCACGAAGGAGACAACCATGAAAAAACTTCTGACCTCGTTGACCCTCGCCGCTGCGGCCTGCAGCGCCTGGGCCTGGCCTGACAAGCCGGTCACGCTGATCGTGCCTTTCCCGCCGGGTGGCTCGACCGACCAGATCGCGCGCATCCTGGCGCCCAAGCTGCAGGAAAAGCTGGGCGGCACCTTTGTCGTTGACAACAAGGCGGGCGCCACCGGCACCATCGGCGCTACCCTGGTGACCCGTGCGGCGCCCGATGGCCACACGCTTTTCGTGGCCTCGCTCGGCCCCTATGTGATCGCTCCGCACCTGATCAAGGTGCCCTACAACGCGCTCACTGATTTCGACTACATCAGCGTGGCCGTGCAGGCCCCCAATGTGCTCGTGGTGCCGGCCGCTTCGCCGCACAACAGCCTGGCTGACGTGCTGGCCTATCTGCGCGCCAACCCGAACAAGATGTCCTTCGGGACCTCGGGCAACGGCAGCAGCGACCACCTGACGTCCGAGCTGTTCTGGCAGCAGACTAACACCACCGGTATCCACATCCCCTACAAGGGGGGTGGTCCGGTCATGACCGATCTGCTGGGCAACCAGGTGGATTCGTCCTTCATGAACATCAACACGGCCATGCCGCAGATCAAGGCTGGCAAGCTCAAGGCCCTGACCATCACCAGCGCCCAGCGTTCGCCCCTGCTGCCCAATGTTCCCACGCTGGAAGAACTGGGCGTCAAGGATGCCAACGTCTACTCCTGGCAGGCGGTGGCCGCCCCCAAGGGCCTGCCCGCCGACATCAAGGCCAAGGTGCACGCGGTCATCGTGTCGACCATGAACGATCCGGCGATCAAGTCCAAGCTGGTGGAAGTGGGTTTCGAAGTCGTGGCCAACACCCCGGCGCAGTTCACGGCCTTCCAGGCGGCTGAATTCGCCCGCTGGAAGAAGCTGATCGAGAGCCGCAAGATCACGGCTGACTGATCCGGGGCCGACGCCCGCCTCCGGGCGGGCGTCTGCTTTTTGCATTCCGTTTTTCTGTTTACTGTCTGTTCATGCCCATCGCCTCCACCCCCCTGGTCACCGAGCTGCGTGTCATCCCCGTCGCCGGCCGTGACGGCATGCTGCTCAACCTCAGTGGCGCCCATGCGCCGTTTTTCACCCGCAACCTGTTGATCCTGCGTGACAGCGCCGGCCATACCGGTGTGGGTGAGGTGCCGGGCGGCGAGAAGATCCGCCAGACCCTGGAAGACGCACGCGCCCTGGTCGTGGGCCAGCCCATCGGCGCTCACCAGCGTGTGTTGCAGCAGGTGCAGCAGCAGTTCGCCGACCGCGATGCCGGTGGCCGCGGCCTGCAGACCTTTGACCTGCGCACCACCATCCACGCCGTGACCGCCGTCGAATCGGCCCTGCTGGACCTGCTGGGCCAGCACCTGGACGTGCCCGTGGCGGCCCTGCTGGGCGAAGGCCAGCAGCGTGATGCGGTGGAGATGCTGGGTTATCTCTTCTTCGTGGGCGACCGCAAGAAGACCGACTTGCCCTACGCCAGCGAACCCGGTGCCGACAACGACTGGTTCCGTCTGCGCCACGAAGAGGCCATGACCCCCGAGGCCGTGGTGCGCCTGGCCGAAGCAGTGCGCGAGAAGTACGGCTTCAACGATTTCAAGCTCAAGGGTGGGGTGCTGCGTGGCGACGAAGAAGTCGACGCCGTAACCGCCTTG
>CAUPRZ010000299.1:0-3864 GCA_963513855.1 uncultured Hylemonella sp. | reverse complement strand
TGGGCACGTCGACGATACGCGCGCGTTTGGGCCGACGCCGGGTGTCGCCCCAAACGCTGAGCTTGCCCAGATGGGGCAGCACGCGGTCGACCTGTTCGAGAAAGGTGGCCCAGGGTCCGAGGTCGGCCGGGTTCAGGTAGGAAGGGAGGGTGGAAGGATATGGGCTCATGGTGGGCTCCGTTGGATGCTGTCTATGAGGCGGTAGCCGTAATGGCTGGCACTACTGTATGCCCGGATCCGGTCTTTGTGGTGACAGACCCCTGCTGCGCAGGTGAATCTGTCCGTCCGTTGGGTTTCAGTGCGAACGACCGCCAAGATAAAGCTCGCGCACCTGGGGGTCGTTCATCAGCTCGTCGGCGCGGCCCGTGAGCGCCACCGTGCCCATGGAGAGCACATAGGCGCGGTCGGACATGCGCAGGGCCTCCATGGCGTTCTGCTCCACCATGAGGATACAGACCCCTTCCTTCTGGCGCACCTCGCCGATGGCGTGGAAAACTTCCTTGAGCATCTTGGGCGAAAGGCCGGCCGAAGGTTCATCGAGCAGCAGCAGCTTGGGCCGTGGCATCAGCGCACGGGCCAGCGCCAGGATCTGGCGTTCGCCACCCGACATGGAGGCTGCGGGATCGTTGTACTTGCGCTTGAGCAGGGGGTAGAGCTCGCAGAGCTCCTCGATGCGCTGCGCGCAGGCCGCGTCGCCCAGGAAGTTACCGCCGACCTGCAGGTTCTCGCGCACGGTCAAGGCGCTGAAGACGTTGTCGGTCTGGGGCACAAAACCCACGCCCAGGGTCTGGATCTTGCGGTGCACGGGCACCTGCGAGACATCCGCACCGTCGAGCAGCACACGGCCGCTGCGCGGGCGCAGGAAACCCGCAATGGTCTTGAGGAGGGTGGACTTGCCGCAGCCGTTGGGGCCCAGCAGGGTCACGATCTCGTTCGTGCCGGCCTGCAGCGTCATGCCCTTGAGGATGTCAACCTCGGGCGTGTAGCCCGCGACGACCTTGTCGATGCTGATCATGCGGTCTCCTGCGCAGCGGTGCTTGTTTCTTCACTCTCCGGACCGCCGCCCAGATAGGCCTGCAGCACACGCTCGTTGCGCGAGAGTTCATCAGGGCGGCAGCTGGCCACGATCTGGCCGCGGTCCAGCACGATGCAACGCGTGCAGACCTCGCGGATGAAATGCATGTCGTGCTCCACGATCACCAGGGTCATGCCCTGGCGGTTCAGGCGCTGCAACACGCCCACGATGTCGCGCCGCAGATTGGGGTGCACGCCGGCCGTGGGTTCGTCCAGCATCAGCAGTTGCGGATCACCCATGAGGGCGCAGACGATGCCCAGCAGCTTCTTCTGCCCGCCCGACAGGCCCGAGGCCGGCAGGTCGCGTACAGGGCTGAGCAGCAGTTCGTCCAGCAATGCGCCGGCTTTTGCACGCGCGGCCTGTTCGGCCGCACGCGCGCCGGGTGTGCCCAGCAAGGTGTCCCAGAAACCGTGGCGCGCGGTGGCCGCCGCCATGGCGACTTCCAGCACCGACATCTTGCTCGGCATGGAGGGCAGCTGGAAGGTACGGCCCAGGCCGGCGGCGACGATGCGGTGCGAAGACAGGGACTCGATGGCCAGTCCGCGCAGCAGCACCTGACCACGGTCCACGCTCTCGAAACCCGAGACGGTGTTGAGCAGGGTGCTCTTGCCCGAACCGTTGGGGCCCAGCAGGCCCACGATTTCACCTGGGGCGATGCTGAAGCTCACGTCCTGCAAAACGCGATTGCCGCCGAAGGCCTTGGCCAGGCCCTCGACCTGCAGCAGAGGGGGAAGCAGGGTTGTCATGCGATCTTTCTCACCTTCTCGGGCACCAGGCCTTCGCTGCGCCACAGCAGGCTGGCCAGCAGGATGAAACCGATCAGGCCCAGGCGCAGCGCGCCCGAGATGTCGGAACCGAAACCGAACACGTCCTTGGCAAAAGGCACCAGGGCATAGGCCGTCTGCACCAGCACCACGCCCACGATGACACCGGCCGTGTTGCCCAGGCCGCCGATCATCAACATGGTCCAGAGCATGAAGGTCTCCGAGGCCAGCATGTAGTCGGGGCCGACAAAGTTCATGTAATGCGCGTAGAGCGAGCCGGCAATGGCCGTGACCACGGCGCCGGTCATGATGGCGCGGCTGCGCAGCGAGCGCACGTCGTAGCCCATGCAGGCCGCGAGCTGCGGTTCCTCGCGCATCAGGCGTAGGGCGCGGCCGAAGCGGCCATTGCCGAGGCGGCGGTACAGCAGGGCAAAGACCGCCAGCGCCAGCAGCACCAGGGCCATGAAGCCCAGGGCATTCCAGGGCCGCGGCAGCGCATCAAAGAGGAAGGGCACGCCGCTGATGCCCTGGGCCCCTTCCGTGAGCCAGGCCTCGTTGGTGGCGACGGTGCGCAGGATCTCGGCGATGGCCAGGGTGGCGATGCCCCAGTAGTCGGAACCCAGCTGACGGCCCAGACGCGCGATGCCCCAGCCCAGCAGCAGCGCGCTGGCCACGCCAAAGGCGGCGCCGGCCAATGGCGACCAACCGGCCTGGTAGGCGATGCCGGTGGCGTAGGCGCCCAGGCCCGCAAAGGCGATGTGGCCGAAGTTGAGCATGCCCGCGTAACCGGCCTGGAAGTTCAGGCCCAGGGCCATGAGGCCGTAGATGCCCGCAACGGTGACGGTGGAAAGGAGGAAATCAAACACGACGCACCTCGCGGTCGAACAGGCCGTAGGGCTTGAAGATCAGGGCCAGCAGCAGGATCAGGAAGGAGGCCGCGCTGATGTAGGACACGGGCATGAAAACCAGGCCCCCGCCAAAGAGAAAACCGAAGTTGATATTGGTGACCGCGGTCTCGGTGGCTGCGATCAGCACCGCGCCGGCCACTGCCCCCAGCGGATTGCCCAGGCCGCCCAGGATGGCGGCGGCAAAGACCGGCAGCAGCAGGTCGTGCCCGAGGTTGATGTGCGCACCGGTGGACAGGGCCAGCATGCTGCCGCCCAGGCCGGCGATGCAGCCGCTGGCGAAGTTGACGCCGCGTGTCATGCCCTCGGCATTCAGGCCCGAGGCGGCCGCCAGGGCCGGGTTGGTGGACAGGGCACGCAGAGCACGACCGACACGGGTGTAGAAAAGCACGGCCGTGAAGATCAGCAGCAACAGCAGTGTGGTGCCCACAAACCAGAGCTGCACCTTGGTGAGGGTGGCCCCACCGACACGCAGCGGTTGTTCGAGCGGGAAATTGAACATGCGCGGGAAGGTGCCCGCGAAACCCTGCATGAAGGCGACCACCAGCATGGCCACGGCCAGGGAACCGATCATGGTGATGGCCGGCCCACCACGCAGCAGACGCTGGAAAACCAGCAGGTGCAGGCCCAGCGTGAACAGCCCGGTCACTAGGGCAGCCAGCACGATGGCCAGCACCAGGGGCAGGCCGCTGCTGTAGAGCGCGTAGCTCACGTAGGCGCCGAGCATGGCGTACTGCACATGCGCGATATTGGGAAACTTGACCAGCCCGTAGACCATGCTCAGGCCCAGGGCGATCAGCGCCAGGTCCGAGGCACGCAGCAGCGTGTCAATGAGGAATTGAAACATGTGGAACTCTCGCAGGACCGGCCGCGCGGCCGGCACATCCTGGGGGATGCACCGGCGCGCGTCCGGTCGACTTTCAGCGCATCAGCGCGGTACGACCTTGCCGTCGAACTTCAGCCTGGCGTAGGGCGGGTCCAGGCGCTGGCGATCCGCATCGAAGGCGATGGGGCCGGTGACGCCCACGTAGCCGCCCTGGCCCAGCTCCTTGAGTGCGGCCTGGATCTTGGCCGGCTCGGTGGACTTGGCCTTGTTCATGGCAGCGACCGCCATCATCAC
>CAUPRZ010000298.1:0-3881 GCA_963513855.1 uncultured Hylemonella sp. | reverse complement strand
TGCAGGTGTCCGGAACCCTGGTAGAACAGATCGGCAGCAGAGACCACACGCATGGACATAGATTACAGGCTGTCTTTATTAGGGCCATTCACCTTGAAGCCTGACTCTCAGCCCTTACAATACAAAGCGACGGGCCTCCCTGCATGGTGAAGCGGCCAACCGGGTCAGATGGGGAACCAAGCAGCCCTAACTGTGGAGTCAGTGCCAGGATCCAGGTCCGTCACCTTATTTTCAAAAGCCGCTGGTGCAAACCAGCGGCTTTTTTCATACCTGCAGGCGGCGCAAGGCGCCCTCGCCCGCCCGTTTGCCGCTGGCAAAACAGGCCGTGAGTAGGTAGCCGCCCGTGGGCGCCTCCCAGTCCAGCATCTCGCCCGCGCAGTACACGCCGGGCAGGGATTCGCACATGAGGTCTTCGTTGAGCACTTCAAAGAGCACACCGCCTGCGCTGCTGATGGCTTCGTCGATCGGGCGCGCGGCCACGAGCTTCAGCGGCAGGGTTTTGAGGGCGCGGGCCAGCGTGGCGGGGTCATGCATGGCCTCCTTGCTCAGCAGTTCATGCAGGAGGGCGGCCTTGATGCCCTCGATGCTCAGCCGGCTCTTGAGGTGGCTGGAGAGCGAACGTGAACCGCGCGGGTGCGACACCTCG
Source organism: uncultured Hylemonella sp. (assembly GCA_963513855.1). Taxonomy (GTDB): domain Bacteria; phylum Pseudomonadota; class Gammaproteobacteria; order Burkholderiales; family Burkholderiaceae_C; genus Hylemonella. The sequence continues at coordinate 3,235 of CAUPRZ010000298.1, read as the reverse complement.
GCCAGCACACGATCGGATGCCATGTCGGGCAAGAGGTCCAGCTGCAACGTAGCGTGGCCGCTGCGACTGATCTCGTCGCGCAGCAAGGCGGATGCCGCATAGATGAGGCTGCCTTCCACCCCCGTGGCGGTGGCGACGAACTCACCCTTGCGTTCGAAGAGGTGGCCCTGACTGTCCGTGAACGAAATCGCCACCGTCTTGAAAGGCTGGCCGGCATAACGGCTGGCGAAAAATTCACTCCAGCCCGCGCGCGCCTGCACGGCCCCGTCGAAGCCACAGTTCGCCGGCAAAAGCGGCGCCACGGCCACGCCGCGCGCGGCCAACAGGGGCGCCCAGGCGCCGTTGGAGCCCAAACGCGCCCAGCTGCCGCCGCCCAGGGCCAGCACCACGGCTTCGGCCTGCGCCTGGACTTCGCCTTGTGGTGTCTCGAAGCGCAAGATCTTGCCGTCTTCAGCCCAGCCTGTCCAGCGGTGCCGCATATGGAAAGTCACGCCGGCACCGCCGTGTTTTGGATGCCGCAGGCGCTGCAGCCAGGCCCGCAGCAGGGGCGCGGCCTTCATGTCCTTGGGGAACACACGCCCCGAGGTGCCGACAAAGGTCTCAACACCCAGATCCTGCGCCCAGCTGCGCAGCTCATGCGAGCCGAAGCCACGCAGCAGGGCCTCGATCTGCGTGCGCCGCGCGCCGTAGCGCTCGGCAAACCGGTCCGCGCCTTCGGCGTGCGTGAGGTTGAGCCCGCCCTTGCCGGCAAGCAGGAACTTGCGCCCCACCGAGGGCATGGCGTCATAGAGGTCCACGGCCACACCGGCCTCGATCAGCACCTCGGCCGCCATCAGGCCAGCCGGGCCACCACCGACGATGGCCACACGTTTGTTTTTCAAAAGCTTCTTTCGTTCTGTCATTCAATTTCTTCCACGCGCCCCAAGGCGCTCAGGAAAGCCGCGCGCACGGGTACACCGGGGCTGGCAGCCTGCACCGCCGCGCGGTAACCACGCAGCTGAGCCAGCAGCTCATCATGGTCCTGTGGCCTTGTGGCCGATTTGTAATCCAGCACCCACCAGCTGCCGTCACGCCGGCGCACCAGGCGGTCGATGCGGCGCACACTGCCCTGCACGGTGACGGACACTTCATTGGCCTGCCAATCCACCTCGGCACCGGACCAGGCCCAGGCCCCCTCGCCCTGCAGGATGCGCCGCGCCAGAGCCACGGCCTGTTTCGCCTGTGCGACGTCCAGGCCGAACTCGGTGGCCGCACGCTGCACCTGGGCTGGGTTCCAATCGTGCGCATCCAGGGCCGTCCATTCGAGCAGGCGATGCATGGCCAGTCCGATGCGCGCCTCGGGCGTGCTCTCGTCCAGCACCGTCGGCAAACCACGCGGTGCCTCGAAGCGCACATCAGGCAACACGGACAAGACGATGAGCTCTTCCTCAGCTGCCGCTGAAGCCGGCGCTGTCGGCAGGCCGTCCACAGCCAACGGTACACAAGCCGGCAGCAAGCGCTGCCACCAACTGCTTTTGCTGTCGCCATACGCCTGCACGGAGGACAAGACCAGCCGATTCCGGGCACGCGTGAGCGCGACATAAAGCGTGTTGAGTTCCTCGCGCGCACGGGCCTGCTGCTCTTTTTCCAGAGCAAGACGCACACTCGGCGGCACGCGCGTTTCGCTCGCCAGGAAGACGAAGGAGACCGGTGCCTCGGCCTCGCCCGGCCAATCCAGCAGCACACCCATGCTCTGGGCACGCTGGGGCGGCGCGTCGGTGTCGAGCAACAGCACGAGCTCGGCTTCCAGGCCCTTGGCGCCATGCACGGTCAGCAACTGCACGGCGTCGGCTCCGGCGGCTTGCGGGGCGGGCACACCACCCGCGCGCAGCGCACGCACCAGGCCGTAGGGCGTGGCATAACGACCACCGTCGAGCTGCAGGGCGGCCGACAGCAGGGCCAGCAACTTGGCACGCACGCCGGCACGCAGTGTGGGCGGCACAGCCGCTACAAAACGGGCCAGCACGTCACCGTCTTCATAGATGGCGTCCAGCGCATCATGTGGCGGCAGCACGGTCACCCATTGCTGCCAACGTTGCAGGCGCACACCCACGTCCTGCAGGGCCGGCGACCAGCCCTCCTGCAGCAGCAGGTCGAACCAGGGCAGCTTTTGCGTGCGCTGGCGCAGGGCGATCTCGACCAGGGCCTCGTCGGTCAGGCCAAAAAGCGGCGAACGCAGCGCGCGCGCCAGCGAGAGGTCGTGTGCAGGCGAGACCAGTGCGTCGAGCAGGGCCACCAGGTCCTGCACCTCGGGCGCTTCGCCAAGTTCTGTTTTCTCCGGCTGTAAAGCCGGAATGCCGAGTGCGCGCAACTCAGCCTCCATGGCCGAAAGGCGGTCGCGCTTGCGCGCCAGCACCATGATCTCGCGCGGGTGCAGGCCAGCCGCAATCTGGCTGGCGATCCAGCGCGCAGCCTGACGGCACTCAAGTTCGCGCAGCGTGTCCTCGGGCGTATGGCGCGGCTGCGTCAGGCTGTCGCGCCACTCGGTGGCCGCTTCCTTCTTGTCCTTCTCGGGCCGCGCGATCATGGGCAAGGCCAGCACAGCACCCGCCTCCTGCGACTCGGTGCTGTGCGTGCGAAAGCCCTCGTATTCACCAGCATCACGGGCCTGGCCCAGGGCCGTGTTGACCAGGGCCAGCACCTCGGGCGCGTTACGGCGCGTGTGGTCGCAGCTCAGCTGCTCGCCCCCGAGTTCACGCACAAAGACCTTGGCTGCCTCGAAGACCTGGGGCTCGGCGCGGCGGAAACGGTAAATGCTCTGCTTGGGGTCACCCACGATAAACAACCGCGGTGCCGTTGCGCCACCGCCGCTGCCCGCGTAACCCGTCAGCCAGGCATGCAGGGCCTGCCACTGCAGGGGGTTGGTGTCCTGGAATTCGTCGATCAGCAGATGGCGTGTGCGCGCATCCAGCCGCTCCTGCACCCAGGCACTGAGCGCGGAGTTGGACAGCAGGTGCAGCGCGGCACGTTCCACATCGCTCATGTCCACCCAGCCGCGTTCGCGCTTGAGCGCGGCGTATTCGTCGAGGAGCAGGCGCGAGAGTCGGGTCAGACGCTGCTGGTACAGCCAGGCCTCGTGTTGCTGCTGGGCTTCAAGCAGGTTCAGCATCAGGGTCTGGGTGCCGCGGATCTCCTCAATGCCAGCCACCTTCTCGCTGAACTTGCGCGGCTGCTCTTCGGTGGTCAGCAGGGCCTT
>CAUPRZ010000297.1:0-3888 GCA_963513855.1 uncultured Hylemonella sp. | reverse complement strand
TGGTGGGCCTGGCGGCCTGCCTGGTCGGTTTTGCCAGCTACGTCGATACCTCGATCCAGCTCGCCGGCGCCGAAAAAGCCATCCACGAAGTAGAGATCTACGTCGGTATCCTGATTGGTGCGGTCACCTTCTCCGGCTCGCTGATCGCCTTCGGCAAGCTCAACGGCAAGATCGGCGGCAAGCCCCTGCTGCTGCCGGCCCGCCACTGGCTCAACCTGGCCGGCCTGCTGATCGTGATCTGGTTCGGGGGCGAGTTCATCCAGGCCAAGACCGTGGCCGAAGGCATGACCCCGCTGATCGTGATGACCGTCATCGCGCTGCTCTTCGGCATCCACATGGTCATGGCCATCGGCGGCGCCGACATGCCGGTGGTGGTGTCCATGCTCAACAGCTACTCGGGCTGGGCCGCTGCGGCCACCGGCTTCATGCTGAGCAACGACCTGCTGATCGTGACGGGCGCGCTGGTGGGCTCCTCCGGTGCCATCCTGTCCTACATCATGTGTACTGCGATGAACCGCAACTTCATCAGCGTGATTGCCGGCGGCTTCGGCTCCGGCGCGGGCACACCGGCCAAGTCCGGTGCCGCCGCCGAGCCCCAGGGCGAGGTCGTGCCGGTGACGGCCACTGACACCGCCGAGCTGCTGCGCGACGCCAAGAGCGTGATCATCGTGCCGGGTTACGGCATGGCGGTGGCCCAGGCCCAGCACACGGTGAACGAGATCACCAAGACCCTGCGCGACAAGGGCGTCAAGGTGCGCTTCGGCATCCATCCGGTGGCCGGCCGTATGCCCGGCCACATGAACGTGCTGCTCGCCGAGGCCAAGGTGCCTTACGACATCGTGATGGAGATGGACGAGATCAACGAGGACTTCCCGGACACCGACGTGGCCATGGTCATCGGCGCCAACGACATCGTCAACCCGGCCGCGCAGGACGACCCCACCAGCCCCATCGCCGGCATGCCGGTGCTGGAGGTGTGGAAGGCCAAGACCTCCATCGTCATGAAACGCTCCATGGCCTCGGGTTATGCCGGCGTGGACAACCCCCTGTTCTACAAGGACAACAACCGCATGCTCTTCGGCGACGCCAAGAAGATGCTGGACGAGGTGCTGGTGGCGCTGAAGGCCTGACGTTTTCCCGGGGGTGTCAGCAGATTCTGGCAGGGCATAATCCCGCCACAGGAAAAAGCACGACCGTGCTGGATTCTTCCAGCATGGTCTTTTTTTGTTCCGCTACAGTCAGAATCGAAAACACAGGAGACAAGACATGAGCGACCGCATCTGGCTTAAAAGCTACCCCGAAGGCGTGCCCGCCGACCTGCCGCCCTCGCCCTACCCCTCTCTGGTGGCCTTGATGGAAGAAAGCTTCCGCAAGTACGCCGACCGTCCGGCCTACAGCTTCATGGGCAAGGAGATGAGCTTTGGCGAGACCGACAGCCTGAGCCGCGCCTTTGCCGCCTACCTGCAGGGTCTGGGCCTGGCCCAGGGCGACCGTGTCGCCATCATGATGCCCAACGTGCCGCAGTACCCGGTGGTGGTGGCCGCCATCCTGCGCGCCGGTTATGTGGTGGTCAACGTCAACCCGCTGTACACGGCGCGTGAACTCGAGCACCAGCTCAAGGATTCGGGCTCCAAGGCCATCGTCATCATCGAGAACTTCGCGGCTACGCTGGAAAAGTGCATCGCCGCCACCCCGGTCAAGCACGTGGTGCTCTGCACCATGGGGGATCGCCTGGGCCTGCTCAAGGGCAACCTGGTCAACTTCGTGGTGCGCAAGGTCAAGAAGCTGGTGCCGCCCTTCAGCCTGCCCACCGCCGTGCGCTTCAACGACGCCATCGCCCAGGGGGAACGCGGCAGCCTGCGCCAGCCCGACATCAAACCCGATGACGTGGCCGTGCTGCAGTACACCGGCGGCACCACCGGTGTCTCCAAGGGTGCCGTGCTTCTGCACCGTAACGTGATTTCCAACGTGCTGCAGTCCGAGATCTGGAACTCGCCCGTCATGAAAAAGGTGCCGGCGGGCGAGCAGCCCACGGGCATCTGCGCGCTGCCGCTGTATCACATCTTCGCTTTCACGGTGGGCATGATGCTGTCCATGCGCACCGGTGGCAAGCTCATCCTGATCCCGAACCCGCGCGATCTGCCGGCCGTGCTCAAGGAGCTGTCCAAGCACACCTTCCACAGCTTCCCGGCGGTCAACACCCTGTTCAACGGCCTGGCCAACCACCCGGACTTCAACAAGGTGAACTGGGGCAACCTGAAGGTCTCCGTCGGCGGCGGCATGGCCGTGCAGGGTGCGGTGGCCGACAAGTGGCTCAAGCAGACGGGTTGCCCGATCTGCGAAGGCTACGGCCTGTCCGAGACCAGCCCCTCGGCGAGCTGCAACCCGGTGACCAACACCTCCTTCACCGGCACCATCGGCGTCCCGCTTCCCAGCACCTACATGAAGATCATCGACGACGACGGTCGCGATGTGCCCCAGGGCCAGCCCGGCGAGATCGCCATCAAGGGCCCCCAGGTCATGGCCGGCTACTGGCAGCGTCCTGATGAAACCGCCAAGGTCATGACGGCCGACGGCTGGTTCAAGTCCGGCGACGTGGGCATCATGGACGAGAAGGGTTTCTTCCGTATCGTCGACCGCAAGAAGGACATGGTGCTGGTCAGCGGCTTCAACGTCTACCCGAACGAGATCGAGGAAGTCGTGGCCAAGCTGCCCGGCGTGCTGGAGTGTGCCTGCGTGGGTGTGGCCGACGAGAAGACCGGCGAGGCCGTGAAGCTCGTCATCGTCAAGAAGGATCCCGCGCTGACCGAAGAGCAGGTGCGTGCCTACTGCAAGGAAAACCTGACCGGCTACAAGCAGCCCCGCGTCATCGAGTTCCGCGCTGACCTGCCCAAGACACCTGTGGGCAAGATCCTGCGTCGCGAGCTGAGAGACAAGAAATGATCTGCAGCGGTGGCCTGAGTCATAAGAGCGCGTGGCGCTCATGACCACGGCCATCCTCAGTGCCCTGGCTGAGGAGCAGCAGGGTCTGATGGACCGCCTGCACCAGCCCCGGCGCGTCGAACGCGCCGGGCGCACTTTCTGCTTGGGTGAGTTGCACGGTCAGTCTGTGGTGCTGGCGCTCTCGCGCATCGGCAAGGTGGCTGCAGCCACCACGGCCACCACACTCATCGAAGCCTTTGGTGCCCAGCGTCTGGTCTTCACCGGCGTGGCCGGCGGCATCGCCCCCGGCGTGCAGGTCGGCGATGTGGTGGTGGCGGATGAGTTCGTGCAGCACGACATGGACGCTTCGCCGCTGTTCCCGCGTTACCAGATTCCCCTCTACGGCCGCGAGCGCTTCGCTTGTGATGCCGCCCTGGTCCAGGCCCTGCTGGCAGCGACGCGTGCCGGGCTGCAGCAGCTGGGCCTGCCGGCCACCGTACACCGGGGCCTGATCGCCAGCGGCGACCGTTTTGTCTCTGCCGTCGAGGAGGCGCGTTTATTGCACGAGACCCTGAGCGCCGCGGGCCATGCCCCACTGGCCGTGGAAATGGAAGGCGCTGCCGTAGCCCAGGTCTGCCACGACTACGGCATCCCCTTTGCCGCCATGCGCACCATCTCCGACCGCGCCGACGACACGGCCCACGTGGACTTCCCGAAGTTCGTGAGCGAAGTCGCCAGCCGCTACGCCCTCGCCATCATCGACGAGTTTGTGCGCGGGTTGAGCACGACTAAGCAATAGCCAAGGGCGCACGCGAGAAGGGCTTGATGCGGTGAACGCCGTGGAACCGGCTCCGCCGGGCCACTGGCGTTGTCCCCCTCAGGGGGAGAGGACCGCTACACGCAGTGAGCGGTCAACAGGGGGAAGCTACTTCAACCAGCCCCGCCGGCGGAAGTACCACATCGGCA
>CAUPRZ010000296.1:0-3894 GCA_963513855.1 uncultured Hylemonella sp. | reverse complement strand
GTGACGCTCAGCGCTTGAACTTGCCGTCGGCACCGATGATGGACAGTTCCACGAAGTCCAGGCCGTTGTGGTCTTCGGCGCCGTAGTTGATGGTCAGGCCGCCGAGGTCATAGGGGCGCAGGCTCTCCAGGGCCTTGACCAGGCCCGGGCGTGTCGGCTTGGGTCCGGCCCGGCGCAGGGCTTCCACCAGCAGCTTGGCGCCTGTGTAGCCCTCCAGCATGATGGGCGACAGGTCGGTCAGGCCGGCGGCCTTGGCCATGGTCTGGGCTTCGCGGATCACGCCATAGGACAGGGCACGTTCCGAAGGGAAGACCTGGGCGACGATCACACCCTGGGCGTCCTTGTCCAGCAGCTTGATGAAACCGGCCGAGGCATTGTTGGACATGGTGGCGACCTGCACGCCGGAGCCCGCGGCCCGCAGTGCCTTGACGCCGGAAGAGACCACGGAGGTCGCACCGATCCACAGCACGGTCTGCGCGTTGGACTTCATGATGGCATCGACGATGCCCTTGAGGTCGGGGTTGGCGCGGTCCGCCTTGATGATGGTGGCCGGGGTCAGCTGCTGGGCCTTGAAACCGTTGCGCGCGCCTTCCAGGATGTCGGTACCGAAAGAGTCATCGACATAGACCACCGCGATCTGGGTCACGCCGACCAGCTTCAGGTGGGCAATCGCCTTCTCGGCCTCGCGCTGGTGGCTGGCGCGCAGGTTGAAGATCAGCTTGTTGAAGGGCTGGCGCAGGACCATGGCGCCCGAGGTCGGGGCGATCAGGGGCACGCCGTATTGGGCCATGAGCGGCAGGATGACCTCGATGTGCGCCGTGCCGCGGTTCATGAACAGCGCCAGCACATTCTTCTGTTTGATCAGCTCATCGGCCTTCTCGGCCGACAGCTTGGGGTCGAACTTGTCGTCCAGCACGACGAGCTCGATCTTCTCGCCGTGCACCCCGCCCTTGCTGTTGATGTGGTCGATGTAGAGCTGCGAGCCGGCCAGGGCTTCCTTGGAGGACGTTGCAATCGGGCCGGTGAGGCCTGTGATCTGGCCGATGAGCAACTCAGCCTGACTGGGCAGCGAACCCAGCAGGGCCAGGAATCCCAGCAGGGCGTAGGAGACGATTTTCATAGGCGTAGAGCTTGCGCAAGAGTGAGACGCGCGGGCAGTGTAGTTCTGCTGGCAGGCAGCAGATGTCACAAGTGGTCACAAACGCTGCTTAACGACAGCTGACCTGGAGATGACGCCATCACATTTCGTGATGACGCTGCGCGCTCACAGCGTGGCTTCAACCATGCGCCGCAGTTCGGGCGTGATCTCGGGCAGAACACCGAACCAGCGGTGGAAGGCCGGGCGTGCCTGGTTCAGCAACATGCCCAGGCCGTTCACCGTGGTATTGCCGCGCTGGCGTGCGGCGGCCAGCAGCGGTGTTTCCAGCGGCACGTAGATGACGTCGCAGACGAGGGCCTGTTGTGGCAGACGCGCGAGCGAGAGTTCCAGCGCGTCCTGCCCCTTCATGCCCAGGCTGGTGGTGTTGACCAGCAGGGCGCAGCCGTCCAGCAGTTCGGCGCGTTGCGCCCAGGGGTAGGCGCGGATGGGCCCGCCAAATTCAGCGGCCAGGGCCTGGGCCTTGTCCAGGCTGCGGTTGCACAGGCGGATTTCCTTGGCGCCGCGTTCAGCCAGTGCGACGAGCACGGCACGGGCCGCACCACCCGCGCCCAGCACGGTCACGGGGCCGGCATCGGCGCGCCAGTCCGGCTGGGTGTCCAGCAGACTCTGGACGAAACCATAGGCGTCGTTGTTGTAGCCGGAAAGCGTGCCGTCGGCTTCGACCACGATGGTGTTGATGGCGCCGATGCGTCGTGCCAGCGGGTCCACACGGTCCATCAGCGGCATGGCCGCCACCTTGTGTGGGATGGTGAGGTTGCAGCCGGCAAAACCCAGGGCGCGCAGGCCGCGCACGGCGTCGCTCAGGTTATCGGCCTGTACGGGCAGCAGCACGTAGTTGCCCTTGAGGCCCAGCTCACGGATCCAGTGGCTGTGGATGACGGGGGAGCGCGAATGCGCGACGGGCCAGCCCATCACGCCGGCGAGTTTGTAGGTGTGCTCAGTGGTCATGGTGTCATGCGAGAGTGGCAGACGCACCGAAGACTTCGGCGGCGACCTGCTGGATCAGTTCGATCATGGCCTGCTGGGTCATGGTCGTGGTGCGGCCGGCTGCTGTGGCCAGGGTCAGGCGGCTCACGAGGTGTGGCTTGACGATGGTGCGTGCCACATAGGCCTCTGGGTGGTTGGTCGTGGCCAGGGAATACTTGGGCAGGATGGCGTAACCCGCGCCGTCCGCCACCAGGTCCAGGATGGCGCCGACGCCGTCGATCTCCAGGCTGATGTCGGGTTTGCAGCCGATGCCGGCCATCTCGGTCTCCACCACCATGCGGATGGCATTGGGTCGGCTGGGGATGACCAGGGGCAGGGCGCTGGCTTCGCGCAGGCTGATGGGCTCGGTGCTGGCCTTGCTGCGCGGGCGCCGCGGACCGATCAGCAGCAGCTCCTCGTCCATCAGGGGTTGGGTTTCCAGATCGGGGCTGGGCTGCGGGTTGTAGAGCAGGGCAATGTCCAGGCGGCCGGTCTGCAGGCCTTCCTGCATGGAGATGGTGAGCCCTTCGCTGATGGACAGGGCGGCATTGGGCAGGCGTTTGCGGAAGGCGCGGGTGAGCGGCACGGTCAGCATCTTGGCAATGCTGGGCGGCAGGCCCAGGGCCACCCGTCCGGCCAGGGCCCCGCTGACCCGACCCAGGTCTTCGCGGGCACGTTCCACCTGGTGCAGGATGCCGCGGCCGTGTTCCAGCAGCAGCTTGCCAGCTTCGGTGGTGGTGACACCACGGCCATTGCGTAGCAGCAGGTTTTGCCGCAGTTCCACCTCGAGCAGGCGGACCTGGCGGCTCAGCGCTGGCTGGGCGATGTTCAGCACCCCGGCGGCACGCGTGAAACTGCCGAGTTCGGCCACGCGGACGAAATATTCGAGTTGCTTCAGGTCCATGGTTTGCGGGATAGCTTGCCCGTGATTATGCCGAAATGCGATACCTGCTAGTAAGCGCCCCGCCTAGTCGCCAGCCTTGTGGCTGAGGACAATCCAAGGTTTACAAAGCTTCACCCACCCCTCATGCATCCCGAGATCCTGGGCATATCCTCCATGGCCACCCGTCTGGTGCTGGCCGACCTGGTCGCGGCCTATCAGCAGCGTGCGGGGCAGTCCGTGCGCATCGAATCCGTGGGCGGCGTGGATGCGGCCAAACGTGTGGCAGCGGGCGAGGTTTTGGATGTGGTCATCCTGGCATCCGACGCCATTGACAAGCTCATCGCTTCGGGCCAGGTGTTGGCCGGCAGCCGTGTGGACCTGGTGCATTCGGGGGTGTCCGTGGCCGTGCGCGCCGGTGCGCCCAAGCCCGATATCTCGAGTGAAGACGCCGTGCGCGCCGCCGTGCTGGCCGCGCGCACCGTCAGCTACTCCACCGGTCCCAGCGGCGTGGCCCTGGCCAAGTTGTTCGAGCGCTGGGGCATCGCCGAAGACATCAAGAGCCGTCTCGTCACGCCGCCGCCGGGCATTCCCGTGGGCAGCCTCGTGGCCAAGGGCGAGGTTGAGCTCGGCTTCCAGCAACTCAGCGAACTGATCAATCTCGAAGGCATCACGGTGCTGGGCCCCTTACCGCCGGCGATCCAGATCACCACCACTTTCTCGGGTGGCGTCTGCGCCACGAGCGCGCAGGCCGAAGCCGTGCGGGCTATGCTGGCCTATATGGCATCCCCCGCCGCCGCTGAAGCCAAACGCCGTCAGGGCATGGACCCGGCTTGAACCCCATTGCATGAATTCCTGGAGACCACAATGAAAAACCCCCTGATCATCG
>CAUPRZ010000295.1:0-3918 GCA_963513855.1 uncultured Hylemonella sp. | reverse complement strand
CTGGTCGACGGCGGCCAGCACCTGCAGCGCTTCACGCGCGATTTTTCGATGATGTAAGTGGAACGCGCGATGACCAAAGGCACCCAGATCCTCACGCTCAGTGGTTTGCGCTTCGACGCCAGCCTGGGCATCCTCGACCACGAAAAACGTGCGCCCCAGCCCATCCTGGTGGATGCCGACCTCAACCTCGGCCCCCAGCCCCTGCTGCCGCACGACGACGACATCAACCATGTGCTGGACTACCGCAAGGTGCGCCAGATCATCATCGACGAATGCCGTTCTGAACACCTGAACCTGCTGGAAAGCATGATCGGCAAGCTGGCCGACCGGCTGCTGCAGCTGCCCGGCGTCATCGGCGTGCGCGTCAAGATCGTTAAGCTGGAAATCTTTGACGACTGTGAAGTCGCCATCCGCGCTGAAACCGGTATCTGGTAACGGAACCAAACCCGTGCATTGGGGCTCCCATGCCCATAGACTGAATCGAGGACACCATGAGTGCCGTCTGGATAGAAAACGAACCCGCCGTCAGCAATGACAAGGCCCTGAAGATCGAGCGTGAAACGCACAAGCTCGAAAAGCGCCTGTGCCGCAACGTCGGCCAGGCCATCATCGACTACAACATGATCGAGGAAGGCGACCGGGTCATGGTCTGCATGTCCGGTGGCAAGGACAGCTACGGCATGCTGGACATCCTCATGAAGATGAAAAGCCGCGCGCCGATCGATTTCACGCTCGTCGCCGTCAACCTGGACCAGAAACAGCCCGGTTTCCCCGACCACATCCTGCCGGCCTACCTGAAGGAGCTGGGCATCGAGTTCCACATCGAGACGCAGGACACCTATTCCATCGTCAAGAAGAACATCCCCGAAGGCAAGACCATGTGCAGCCTGTGCAGCCGGCTGCGCCGCGGCATCCTGTACAACGTGGCGCGCCGCCTCAAGTGCAACAAGCTCGCCCTGGGTCACCACCGCGACGACATGCTGCAGACCTTTTTCCTCAACATGTTCTTCGGTGGCAAGCTCAAGGGCATGCCGCCCAAGCTCACCAGCGACAACGGCGAGTTCATCGTGATCCGTCCCATGGCCTATGTGGTCGAGAAGGACCTGATCCGCTGGGCCGAGCACAAACAATTCCCCATCATTCCCTGCACGCTGTGCGGCAGCCAGGAAAACCTGCAGCGCAAGCAGATCGGCAATATGCTGCGTGAATGGGACAAGAAGTACCCAGGCCGACTCGAGACCATGTTCACCGCCCTGCAGAACGTGGCCCCCACGCACCTGATGGACGCCAAGCTGCACGACTTCAAGAACCTCAAGGCCACGGGCGTGCCGGATGAAAACGGCGACCTGGCCTTTGACGAAGAGGAACTGCCCATCGCACCCGCACTGCCCGGTGTGCAGGTCGTTCAACTCTGAAAGAGGTCCCCCATGCTGCGTCTGGCCACCCTGCTCACCGCTGCCCTGCTACTCACGGGTTGCTCCGGCATGCGCCTGGTCGAGTCCCAGGTGCGCACCAGCATGCCCACCGAGGCCGCGGCCATCGAATCCGGCGCACGCTACCGTTTCGAACGCCTGCCCTCGCAGACCGACCCCGCGGAAACCGATTCCGTCGAAGCCATCGCCGAAGCCGAGCTCAGCGAAGTGGGCCTGGTGCGCGACGACAAGGCCGCACGCTACAGCGCGCAGATCACCACCCGCATGGAGGCCTATCTGGTCGACGACTGGGGCCGCCCCTATGGCGGCGGCGGGCCCTACTTCGGTTCCATCATGATCGGCAATGGCCGCTACGGCGGCGGCCCCGTGTTCGGCCTGGGCATGGGCATGCGCTTCCCGCCACCCAGCCAGTACCGGCACGAGGTTGTCCTGTTGATCCGCAATCTGCAGAACAACCAGGTGGTCTACGAAACCCGCGCCACGCACGAAGGCCCGTGGAACGACCGCTACAACATCCTGCGTGCGACGCTGGCAGCAGCCCTCAAGGACTTCCCCACGCCGCCGGCCGGCCCGCGGCGTATCAAGGTCGAAATTCCGCGCTAAGGGCCTGCCCACCCTCATGGACCAGACCACCCGCATCCTCGCCATCCGTCACGGCGAAACCGCCTGGAACGTCGACACCCGCATCCAGGGCCACCTGGACATTCCGCTCAACGACACCGGCCGCTGGCAGGCGCAACGCCTGGCCCGTGCCCTGGCCGTGGGCGACCCCATCCACGCCGTCTACAGCAGCGATCTGCAACGCGCGCACGAGACCGCCCTGGCCATCGCCACGGCCACGGCGGCGCCCCTGGTCCAGCATGCCGGCCTGCGCGAACGGGGTTTCGGCCTCTTCGAAGGCAAGACCTATGTCGAGATCGAGCAAACCTGGCCCGAGGAATCCGGCCACTGGCGCCGCCGCACCCCGGACTGGATGCCTCCGCAAGGTGGCGAGTCGCTGATCCAGGTGCGCGAACGCATCACACACACCCTGCACGAACTGGCCTCACGCCACCCGGGTCAACAGATCGTGCTGGTCGCCCACGGCGGCGTGCTGGACCAGCTCTACCGCCTCGCCACCGGCCAGGACCTGCAGGCTCCACGCACCTGGCAACTCGGCAACACCGCCATCAACCGCCTGCTTTGGACACCCGAAGGCCTGTCCCTGGTGGGCTGGGCTGACACCTCGCACCTGGAAGACGACAGCCTTGATGAATTCAGCACCTGAACGCCTGCGAACCCTGATCGGCCAGAGTGTGGCCGCCATCGACACCCCGTCCCTGGTCGTGGACCTCGACGCCATGGAACGCAATCTGCAGAAGATGGCGGACTACGCCAAGGCCCATGGCGTGAAGCTGCGCCCGCACGCCAAGATGCACAAAAGCGCCGCCTTGAGCCTTCGCCAGATGCAGGCCGGCGCCGTGGGCATGTGTGTGCAGAAGACCTCGGAAGCCGAGGCCCTGGCTGCCGCAGGCGTGAACGACATCTACATCAGCAACGAAGTCATCGCGCTGCCTAAGCTGCAGCGTGTGGCCACCCTGGCCCGCACGCTGCAGGCCCGCGGCGGGCGCCTGGCCATTGCTGTGGATCATCTGCAAGGCATCACAACGCTGGCCCAGGCCATGGGCCCCGGCGAGAACCTGATCGACGTGTTCATCGAGCTCGATGTCGGCCAAAAACGCTGCGGCGTGGCCGAACCTGCCGACGTACTGCCCCTGGCCCAGGCCGTCGCCCGCCACCCCGCCCTGCGCCTGGCCGGCCTGCAGGCCTACAACGGCCGCGCCCAGCATCTGCGCACAGTGGCCGAGCGCTGCGCCGCGCTGGACGCCGTGATCCACCGCGTGCGCGAAACCCGTCGCCTCGTCGAAGCCGTGGGCCTGAGCCTGCCGCTCGTCACCGGTGCCGGCAGCGGAACCTTCGGCCTGGAAGCCACGAGCGGCGTCTTCGGCGAGCTGCAAGCCGGCTCCTACCTCTTCATGGACGCCGACTACGCGCGCAACGACGTCGACCCGGCCCAGCCGGCCTTCGAACACGCGCTCTTCGTCAAGAGCCAGGTCATGAGCGTGAGCGCCGGCCACGTGGTCGTGGACGCCGGCCACAAAAGCCACGCCATCGAATCGGGCCTGCCCCGTGTGCACGGCGAAGCGCTGGAAGTCACGGGCTGCAATGACGAACACAGCACCCTGCGTGCCACGGGTTCCGCGCCGCTACCGGCCCTGGGCAGCACGCTCTGGCTCATCCCCGGCCACTGCGACCCCACGGTCAATCTGCACGACTGGATGGTCGGTGTGCGTGGTGGGCTGCAAGCCGGCGTTGTGGAAGAGCTGATCCGGGTGGATGCACGTGGAGCGCTGAGCTGAGCAAACGGCTGGTCAGGACGCCCTGAACGCCGACACGACGCTGTTTTACATGAGCATGGTGCTGGCAGGCCTGTGCGGTCTGTCCT
>CAUPRZ010000294.1:0-3920 GCA_963513855.1 uncultured Hylemonella sp. | reverse complement strand
GTTCGCTTGAGCATGATGTCGGGTCGGTAGCTGAAGAGGAAGTGGGATGATATACAAAATGCGAATAATTCTTAGTAATTCCACAAACACCATGGGTTATCGCCCTTGGGGTGTCTGGTGCGCGGCCCTGTTGCTGTGCCTGCTGGCCGGCTGTGCCTTGCAGCCCCCGGCGCCGCTGGCCCAGGAGCCCATACCGGCCGAGCCGGTGGCCAGCCAGCGTCTTCCGCGCATCGGGCTGGCCCTGGGGGGCGGGGCGGCAAGGGGATTTGCCCATGTCGGGGTGATCCAGGTGCTGGAAGAGGCCGGCATCAAGCCCGAGCTGGTCACGGGGACCTCGGCGGGTAGCCTGGTGGCGGCATTGCACGCCAGCGGACGCAACGGTGCCCAGCTGCAGCGTATCGCCGAGACCATGGACGAGGCCACCTTCACCGACTGGACCTTGCCCCTGTTCAACCGCGGCATGATGCGAGGTGAGGCACTGGCGCGGTATGTCCACCAGCAGGTTGGCGGGCGCACCATCGAAGACCTGCCGCAGCGCCTGGGCATCCTTGCCACTGACTTGCAGAGCGGGCATGGCGTGCTTTTTGAACGCGGCGACATTGCCACGGCGGTGCGCGCGTCCAGCGCCGTACCTGGCCTGTTCCAGCCCGTGCGCATCTCGGGGCGTGAGTACGTGGATGGTGGGCTGGTGGGGCCGGTCCCGGTGCGTCAGGCGCGCCAGATGGGGGCCGAGCTCGTGATTGCCGTTGATATCTCGCAGGCACCCGAATCCAACGTGCCCAGCGACATGTTCCAGATCCTGCTGCAGACCTTTGCCATCATGGGCAAGAGCATTAACACCCTGGAATTGCGCGGACCGGATCTGGTCATCGTGCGGCCTGCGCTGGTGGGCGTTTCGGGGGCCGATTTCGCGGCTCGTTCCCGGGCCATCCAGGCGGGCCGTATGGCCATGCAGCAGGCCCTGCCCCAGCTGCGTCAAGCCATTGAGGCGGGCATGCGCCCCTTGCCTGCGGCCCCAGCGAAATAGGCAAAAAAAAGCCCCATCCGAGGATGAGGCTTTGAAGGGATCCCTGAACCTGATGGTTACGAAAGGACCCGAGGAGACAAGCGGTGAAAAACAAAAACTGTTTTGTTTTCCGATGGATGGATTATGTCAGGGTTTTCCCTTGTTGTGAAGCCAGATTGCAAAGGCTTTTAAAACTTGGGCCTATCAGTCGCAAAAATTAACGCTTCTTGCTCGCGGCCTTGCCAGCTTCCACGGTGCTGACCGTGGCGGCCTTGAAGTTGGACTCGGCCAGGGCAGCGGCCTGCTTGGCCGACTTCTGGGCCGTTTCCAGCACATTGTTGGCGGCGGTGACAGCGCTCTTCATCAGGGCGACGGCGGTTTCGGAACCGGCCGGGGCGTTCTGGGCCGTGCTGTCGACCACGTCCAGGAATTTCTTCTGGGCTTCGGCAAACTGGGCTTCAAAGCTCTTGCCGAATTCGGCGCCGGTGGCCGTGGCGATGTCATAGACCTCACGGCCATAGCTGGCAGCCTTTTCGCCCAGGGGCTGGAAGATGGAGGTCTGCAGGGCCAGCAGTTCTTGCGGATCCTTGATGCTCAGCACGGACTGGGTCTGGCTGGCGGTTTCGGCCAGCAGGGCCCTGGAGGCGGCCACATTGAGTTCGGCCAGCTTTTCCACGCCTTCGAAGGCTTTGCCGGTCAGGCCGAAGAGGGTTTCGATGTTGGCTTTGTTGGTGGCCAGGATTTGTTCAGCGGTCAGCATAGGGTTCTCCTAAAAGGAAGGTTGGTGAACTCAACTGCATATTGCGGTGCAGCATGGATCCGATTTTAGGGAGGCCATGACCGAATGCAAGTGGTTTTTGCTGCTTTGCAGCAATTTAGAGCCGGCCCCCTAAAAGCTGGGGGCAGGGTGTCGGGCTGGCAGAATCTGGGCTGCGCATGAACACCGAAACAAAAAAAATGGCACCGGAGACACGCAGCGCCTACCCGGTCCTGCGGCCCATCACCACACGCTGGATGGACAACGATGTCTATGGCCACGTCAACAACGTCGTTTATTACAGTTGGTTCGACACAGCCGTCAACGCCTGGCTGATCGAACAGGGCGTGCTCGACATCCATGGCGGCGAGACCATCGGCCTGGTGATCGAGACCCAGTGCAACTACTTTGCCTCGCTGTCTTTTCCGCAGACCATCGAGGCCGGCATCCGGGTGGGGCGCCTGGGCAACTCCAGCGTACGTTACGAGGTGGGTCTTTTTGCCCAGGGCGAACAAAACGCGGCGGCCCAGGGACATTTTGTCCATGTCTATGTGGACCGGCAGACCCGTCGGCCCGTGTCCCTGCCAGGGCCTCTGCGCACGGCGCTCCAGCAGCTCACGGTGGCCGCATGACGGTGGATGAAGCGATCCGCACGCGCATGTCGGTGCGTGCCTTCACGCCCCAGCCCGTGGCGCAGGAGGTGATCCGCGAGTTGCTGGACCTCGCCAGCCGTGCGCCTTCGGGCACCAACACCCAGCCCTGGCGTGTGTATGTGCTGCGCGGTGCGAGCCGTGACAGCCTGGTGGACAAGGTCTGCGCCGCGCACGATGCCCTGCGCGCCGATCCGGGGCTGGCGGCCCAGTACCGTGAGGAATACGACTACTACCCGGAGAAATGGGTCAGCCCCTATATCGATCGCCGGCGCGAGAACGGCTGGGGACTCTACGGCCTGCTGGGCATAGGTAAGGGCGACAAGGACAGGATGCATGCCCAGCAGCAGCGCAATTTCCGCTTTTTCGACGCACCCGTGGGCCTGATGTTCACGGTCGACCGTGTCATGGGTCGTGGTTCGCTGGTGGACTACGGCATGTACCTGCAGAGCCTCATGCTGGCGGCGCGCGAGCGGGGCCTGCACAGCTGCCCGCAGGCGGCCTGGAACGGTTTTGCGAAGATCATCCTGCCGCACATCGGGGCGGGTCCCGACGAGATGCTGGTCTGCGGCATGGCCCTGGGCCATGCCGACACATCGGCCATCGTCAATACTTTCCATACGCCACGTGTCCCCGTTGAGGACTACACACGCTGGCTTGATGGATCCGAGGAGTCAAAAGAATGAAACGATTTCGGTGGGCGCTGGCCTTGCTGGCGGTCTTTCCGGGCCTGGCCTTCGGGGCCGATCTTGACGGCAGCCAGCTGTCCGTGCTCTGGGGAGTACCCTTTGCCGGCATCCTGCTTTCGATTGCCGTCATGCCGCTGGTGCTGCCGCATTTCTGGCACCACCACTTCGGCAAGGTAGCTGCGGCCTGGGCCCTGGTTTTCCTCTTGCCCTTTGCCGCGGTCTTCGGCCCGGGGCTGGCGGTGGTGAACCTGGTGCACGCTCTGCTGGCCGAATACATCCCCTTCATCATCCTGCTGACCGCGCTGTACACGGTGGCCGGCGGCATCTACATCCGCGGCAATCTGCATGGCAGCCCGGGGCTGAACACGGCCATTCTGGCCATCGGTGCGGTGCTCGCGAGTTTCATGGGCACAACCGGTGCCTCCATGCTGCTGATCCGTCCGCTGATCCGCGCCAACGACAACCGCCGCCACAAGGCCCACGTCGTCATCTTTTTCATCTTCATCGTCTCCAACGCCGGCGGCTCGCTGACGCCGCTGGGTGATCCACCGCTGTTCCTGGGTTTCCTCAAGGGCGTGGACTTCTTCTGGACGCTGAGTCACATCTTCCCCGAGACCCTGTTCCTCGTCGGCGTGCTGCTGGCCCTGTTTTATGCGCTGGACAGCTGGTACTACCACCGGCGCGAAGAGGTGCTGGCGGTCGATCCCACACCGGACAGCCGGCGCATCGGTTTCGAAGGCGGGTCCAACTTCTGGCTGCTCGGCGCTATTGTGGCGCTGGTGCTGCTCAGCGGTTTCTGGAAATCTGCCGTGGTCTTC
>CAUPRZ010000293.1:0-3921 GCA_963513855.1 uncultured Hylemonella sp. | reverse complement strand
CAGCGCGGCGTTGCCGTCTTCGCGCTGTTCGGCCAGCCTGGCCAGGGCGGCCCAGGCCCGGCGGCGCAGAGTTTCGTCCTTGAGCTGGGTCAGGGACTGGCGCAGCAGTTGCTGGGCCTTGCCCCAGAGGCTCAGGTGCATGCAGGCCATGCCAGCCAGGTATTGCAGCAGGACTTCGCGCGGATTGCTCATCTGGGCCGTCTCGATGCGGGCCAGCCAGGCCGCGTCGGGCTGGCCCGGGGTCAGGCGGAAGCCCTTTTCGAGCAGCAGCACCAGGCGCAGGCGCAGTTCCTGCGGCAGGGGCGAGGCCGGGCGCACCAGTTGCTCCCAGACCGGGAGCAGCCACTGCTGGGCCCGGGCGAAATCCCCCCCCAGCGCCAGCATGCGTTCACCGGCCAACAGAGCGACCTCGGGCAAACCACGCTCGCTGGCGTCGAGCTGTTCCCAGACTTTCTGCAGTTGGGCCGGGTCGTGTGTGCTGCGCAGCAGTTCGGTGGCCAGGCCGCGCACCAGGCTGCGGGCGGCGGATTCGGAAAAGGCCCGGTGCTTGCCCAGCAGGCGCACCGTCTCCAGCGCGGCGCGGAACTGCCCGGCCAGGCGTGTGACCTTGAGGCGCAGGCGCAAGGCCAGGGTGCGGCGCGCCACGCCCTGGGGCAGATCGTCCAGACGTTGCAGGGCGGCCTGCACGTCGCGGTCGTCGAAGGCCCAGCGCGCCATGCGCAGCTGCACACCCTCGCGCACCTCCTGGGCGTCGCGGCGCTTGTCCCGGGTCAGGGCCAGCACCCGTTGTGCATGTTCGTCACGGCCCGTACGGTCCTGCAAGGCATGTGCACATTCGGCGGCCAGCAGGTGGGACAGGGCCATCAGCCGCGTGCCGTGCGACAGGGCCTGTTCGCTGCGCGCCAGAGCCTCGGTCTGGGCCACCACGTTCTCGGCCGCCTTGCGCGCGCGAATGAAACGCCCCGCGGTCAGGTTGGACATGGCATCGAGCAGGCCCTGCAGCTGCACCCGCTCCTGATGACGGCGCCGCCAGCGCCGGGCTTCGTCGGGCAGGGCCAGCAGCATGGACAGCCCGCGCAGGGCAGCATAAAGCAGCACAAAAAAGGCGAACAGCACCAGCAGCACGAGGTTGAGTGACAGGTCGACGCGATATGGCGGCCAGAACAGGGTCACTGTGCCCTGGTTGTTGCCGGCGAACAGGGCCAAGCCTGCCGCCAGGGCAAAGAGGGCCAGAAACCAGAGCACGTTGCGCATGGAAGGCCGCCCGTTCCGCTCAGCGTCCCGGGGCCACGGCCGACAGCGCCGCCAGGGTGTCGTCCACCCGCGGCAGTTCCAGCGTGCGCAGCTGCGTACGGGTCTGTTGCAGCAGCTCGGCGGCCGTGCGCGTAGGGCGGGCGCTGGCGTCAAAGTACTTGCCCAGCGCGTTGGCGGCCTTGCTGAGATCGGCCCGTGCGGCCTCGGGCTGGCGCGCCAGCAGACCCAGGCGGGCATTGAGCAGCAGCAGCTTGTAGTTTTCGCGCAGGAAGAAAGACTGGTCCGGCGTCAGCAGCACGGCTTCGGGTTCATCGATGCGGCTCACACGCACCAGACCACGCACTTCATCGAGTACACGCTGCAAAGTGCGCTGCCACCAGGCCTGCAAGGCGTTGTCACTGCGTGGGGCCGGTGCCGCAGCTGGGGCCGGTGCCACGCCAACGGCATTGGCCAGGGGCAGCTCGTCGGCCAGGCGCACCAGCTCGTCGAGCCGGGCCAGCAGGGTGGGCGTGTCGACGATGGGGGTGGATTTGATACGCGCCATGTCGCGCGCCAGTGCGCGCTGCACGGGCGCCAGCCGGGCCTGCGGGGCACGTTGCACCCGCTGCTCGGCCGAACGCAGGGCGGCCAGCAGAGGCGCCACACTGCCGGTCAGCTGGGCCTGTTGCTGGGCCAGGCGGATAGCGGATTCAATGTCGACCACGAGGTTCTCATCGCGTGTGCGCGAGAGGCTTTGCATCAGCTCTTCGAGCTGGCTGCGTTGCAAGGCCACCTCGCCCAGGCGCGCTTCCAGCACGGCCTGGCGGGCGGCCAGTTCACGTTCCTGCTCCTGGGTCTGGCGCACCAGGGTGCGCGCTTCGGCGGCTGTGGCACCGGCCTCGGCCGTCTGGCGCGTAAGCTGGTCCTGCAGGGTGGACAGGCGCTCCCAGAGCAGGCCGTTGAGCAGCAGGGCCAGGATGGCCAGCACCCCCAGCGTCAGTGCCAGGAAACGTGAGATACCCGTCCGCGCAGCCGACGCAGTGCCAGCCATCGGGGCCGCAACAGCGACCGCATTGGCAGGCGCGCTGGCGGTCTCGGGCGGGTTCTGGGGCTCGGGCGTGGTCATGACAGGGATTCTATCGAGGCCTGCACATCAGCCAGAGCCGGCCGCGACTCGCGCACCAGCGCAAAGCCGGCTGCGCGCGCGGCCTGTGCAATGCGCGCATGGGTGGCCACGGCGCGTGCATGGCCCCAGCTTTGTCCCGGCAGACTGGCCTGCAGGTTCAACACGGCCTCGCTGCTACTGAAGAGCCAGACAGAGCCGTCGCTGGCTGCAGCCTGCGCACGCTGCAATTGCTCTGCAGTCAAAACCGGGCTCTGGCGCTGGTAGGTCGCGAGCAGGTCCACCGTGCCGCCGGCCAGTTGCACCTGCTGCGTGAACCAGTCGCGCCCCGCGCCCTCGCTACTGCGGCCTGCCGCATCGGCACCCCGCACCACAAGCACCCGTGCACCGGGCTGGATGCGCCCGGCCAGTTGGGCCCAGAGGGCTTCGGAATCGAATTGCGGCGCGTCCGCGGGCGGTGCCACGATCTGCGCTGCGGCTTGGCCTGCCTGCACAAGCGCACGTACCGTGCCCGGACCGGTGGCCCAGACCTGGGCGGGACCAGCAGCACCAGAAGGACGGGCCGCATAAAAGCCTTCCACGGCGTTGGCGCTGACGAACATCAGGCCTTGGTAACGCGGGACTTGCTGCCAGGCCCGCTGCACAGCCGCCATATCGGGCGCGGGTGCAATGCTGATCAGCGGCAGGGCCCAGGCCGCGTGGCCTGCCTTCTGCAGCGCCTGCACCCAGTCCTGCGCCTCACGCTGCGGGCGGGTGACGACGACGCGCATGGTGTCAGTGTGTGTCCATGGTGCCGCCGGCCTGCAACACGCCCAGCCGCAATTGCGTGGCGACCTGCAAGCCCAGGGCTTCGGCGGCGGCCAGATCGGCCGCCGGCGCCATGGCCTGCGCGCGCACCAGGGGTAGGTGTCCCTCGGGGTCGCCCCAGGCGGCTTGCAGGTTCAGCGTACCGCCATCCAGCGCGGCGTAGGCTGCGAGCGGCATGGAGCAGCTGCCGCCCATGGCGCGGCTCACGGCGCGTTCGGCCGCCACACGCAGCCAGGTGCCGTTGTGTACCAATGGCGCGAGCGCTGCTTGCACTTCCGGGCGCGCACTGCGCGTCTCGATACCCAGCGCGCCCTGGCCTGCGGCCGGCAGCATTTCGCTGGGCGCGAAGACGGCGCGGATGCGGTGTTCGAGGTCCAGGCGCTTGAGGCCGGCGGCAGCGAGCACGATGGCGTCGTACTGGCCTTCGTCAAGCTTGCGCAGGCGTGTATCGAGGTTGCCGCGCAAAGGTTCGATCTTCAGGTCCGGGCGCGTGGCGCGCAACAGGGCCACACGGCGCAGGCTGGAGGTGCCGACCACAGCGCCCTGCGGCAGCGCGGCCAGGCTGGTGTATTTGGGGGAGACGAGGGCGTCGCGCGGATCCTCGCGTTCCATCACGCAGGCCAGCACAAAACCGTCCGGCAGCTCCATGGGCACGTCCTTGAGCGAGTGCACGGCCAGGTCGGCACGGCCTTCCTCCAGCGCGACTTCAAGCTCCTTGACGAAGAGGCCCTTGCCGCCCACCTTGCTGAGCGATCGGT
>CAUPRZ010000292.1:0-3943 GCA_963513855.1 uncultured Hylemonella sp. | reverse complement strand
GGGCGGCGGTGAAAAACGTATTGCCGCGCAGCACGCCAAGGGCAAACTCACGGCGCGTGAACGCTTGGAGGTGTTGCTCGACGAGGGCACGTTCGAAGAGTGGGACATGTTTGTCGAACACCGCTGCGTGGACTTCGGCATGGAGGAGCAGAAGGTGCCGGGTGACGGCGTGGTCACGGGCTACGGCATGATCAACGGCCGCCTGGTCTTCGTCTACAGCCAGGACTTCACGGTCTTCGGTGGTTCGCTTTCCGAACCTCACGCCGAGAAGATCTGCAAGATCCTGGACCAGGCCATGAAGGTGGGCGCCCCAGTGATCGGTCTCAACGATTCGGGCGGCGCCCGCATCCAGGAAGGTGTGGCGTCCCTGGGCGGTTACGCCGAGGTGTTCCAGCGCAATGTGATGGCCTCGGGCGTGATCCCGCAGATCAGCATGATCATGGGGCCCAGTGCCGGCGGTGCGGTGTACAGCCCGGCCATCACCGACTTCATCTTCATGGTGAAGGACTCCTCTTATATGTTTGTCACTGGCCCCGACGTGGTGAAGACTGTGACGCACGAGGAGGTCACGGCCGAGGAACTGGGTGGCGCTTTGACGCATACCACCAAAAGCGGCGTGGCCGACCTGGCTTTTGAGAACGATGTGGAGGCGTTGCTCATGCTACGCCGTCTCTACAACTACCTGCCGCTGAACAACCGCGAGAAGGCACCGATCCGCAAGAGCGGCGATCCCATCGATCGCATGGAGCGCAGCCTGGACACCCTGGTGCCGGACAACCCCAACAAGCCCTATGACATGAAGGAGCTGATCGTCAAGACCGTGGACGACGGCGACTTCTTCGAGATCCAGCCCGAGTACGCCAAGAACATCCTGATCGGTTTCGCCCGCATGGATGGGCAGACCGTGGGCATCGTCGCCAACCAGCCCCTGGTGCTGGCCGGCTGCCTGGACATCAAGAGCAGCATCAAGGCCGCACGCTTCGTGCGCTTCTGCGACGCCTTCAGCATCCCGGTCATCACCTTTGTCGACGTGCCCGGTTTCATGCCCGGCACCTCGCAGGAATACGGTGGCATCATCAAACACGGTGCGAAGCTGCTCTACGCCTACGCCGAGTGCACGGTGCCCAAGATCACCGTCATCACGCGCAAGGCCTATGGCGGCGCCTACGACGTGATGGCTTCCAAGCACCTGCGCGGCGACGTCAACTTCGCCTGGCCCAACGCCGAGATTGCGGTGCTGGGTGCCAAGGGCGCGGTGGAGATCATCTTACGCGAGGACAAGGGCGACCCGGCCAAGCTGGCAGCCAAGGAAGCCGAGTACAAGGCCCGCTTCGCCAACCCCTTTGTGGCCGGCGCACGCGGTTATATCGACGACGTGATCCTGCCGCACGAAACCCGCAAGCGCATCTGCCGTTCGCTGGTCATGCTGAAAGACAAGAAGCTGGACAACCCGTGGCGCAAGCACGGCAATATTCCGCTCTGATGGCCCGAGGAGAGAAGAACATGTTCAAGAAAATCCTGATTGCAAATCGTGGTGAGATCGCCTGCCGCGTGATTGCGACGGCCAAGAAGATGGGCATTGCCACTGTGGCCGTCTATTCCGAGGCCGACCGCGACGCACGTCATGTGCTGCTGGCCGACGAGGCCGTGTTGCTGGGTGCGGCGCCGAGCCGTGAGTCCTACCTCGTGGCCGACAAAATCATTGCGGCGGCCAAGCAGACAGGTGCCCAGGCCATCCACCCGGGTTATGGCTTCCTGTCCGAAAACGAGGACTTTGCCAAACGCGTGGAAGAAGAGGGCCTGGTCTTCATCGGTCCCAAGCACTATTCCATTGCTGCCATGGGCGACAAGATCGCCTCCAAGAAGCTGGCGGGTGCGGCCAAGGTCAATTGCATCCCGGGCTGGAACGAGGCCATCGAGTCGGCCGAGCGCGCCGTGGAGATTGCCAAGGGCATCGGCTACCCGGTCATGATCAAGGCCTCGGCCGGTGGTGGCGGCAAGGGCCTGCGTGTGGCCTTCAACGACAAGGAAGCCCTGGAAGGTTTCACGAGTTGCAGCAACGAGGCGCGCAACAGCTTTGGCGACGACCGCATCTTTATCGAGAAGTTTGTCCAGGAGCCGCGTCACATCGAGATACAGGTGCTGGGTGATGCCCACGGCAATGTGATCTATCTGAACGAGCGCGAGTGCTCGATTCAGCGTCGCCACCAGAAGGTCATTGAAGAGGCGCCTTCGCCCTTCATCAGTGAGGCCACACGCAAGGCCATGGGCGAACAGGCCGTGGCCCTGGCCAAGGCCGTGAAGTACCAGAGCGCGGGCACGGTGGAGTTTGTGGTCGGCAAGGATCAGGATTTCTATTTCCTGGAGATGAACACCCGCCTGCAGGTCGAACACCCGGTGACCGAATGCATCACCGGTCTGGACCTGGTGGAGCTGATGATCCGCGTCGCCGCCGGCGAGAAACTGCCGCTGGCGCAAGCCGATGTGAGGCGCAATGGCTGGGCCATCGAGTGCCGCATCAACGCCGAAGACCCCTTCCGCAACTTCCTGCCCTCTACCGGCCGACTGGTGCGCTTCACGCCGCCGGCGCAGAGCATGTGGCAGTCCAACACGCAGCATCTGCAGGGCGTGCGCGTGGACACCGGCGTGCAGGACGGTGGCGAAATCCCCATGTACTACGACTCGATGATCGCCAAGCTCATCGTGCATGGCAAGGACCGCAACGAGGCCATCACCAAGATGCGCGAGGCGCTCAACGGTTTCGTGATCCGTGGCATCAGCTCCAATATTCCCTTCCAGGCCGCGCTACTGGCCCACCCCAAGTTTGTGGCGGGCGACTTCAACACCGGTTTTATCGCCGAGCATTACGGCAAGGGTTTTTCGTCCGAGGACGTGCCGCATGAGGACCCGAACTTCCTCGTGGCGCTGGCGGCTTTTGTGCGCCGTAAGTCGCGCGAGCGTACGACCACCATCTCGGGGCAGCTGCCGGGGTATTCGGTCGATGCCGGCAAGGACTATGTGGTCATCACGCTCGGGGCCGATGGCCAGCACGTGCACACCCCCGTGCATGTCGACGAGTTCGTGGGCGAGACGGGCAAGGCCCGGGTGCGTGTCGCGGGCAAGAGCTACGAGATCTGCAGCACCTCGCGCCTGAACGACATCATCATCGCCGGCACGGTGGACGGCCGGCCTTTCACGACCCAGGTGGAGCGGGGCACGGCCAGGAATCCGCTGGCCCTGAAGCTGCAGCACAACGGCACCCTGATCGAGGCCCTGGTGATTTCGCCACGCATGGCCGAGCTGCACCAGCTCATGCCGCACAAGGCACCGCCGGACATGAGCCGTTTTGTGCTCTCGCCCATGCCCGGCCTGCTGGTCGACGTGGCCGTCCAGCCGGGCCAGAAGGTGCAGGCCGGCGAGCGTGTGGCCGTGATCGAGGCCATGAAGATGGAAAACGTGCTTTTCGCTGTGGCCGACGGTGTGGTGTCCAAGGTGCTGGCGAGCAAGGGCGAGTCGCTCAGCGTGGACCAGGCCATCGTCGAATTCGAGTGACAGCTTGATGCATCGCACCTGAGTTTCGGGCTGGCGGAAGGCAGAGGCGGCCTGTACACTGGTCCGCACAAACGCCCGCCTGACCGGGCAGCACAGGGAGTCTTATGCGCCTGACCCAGCCGCTGCACGTCCACATCTCGACGCTGTTCCTGGCCTTGACCCTGCTGATCGGCGGTCTGATCGGCTGGCATGGTTACCGCACCAGTGCCGAGCTGGTCCAGACCTCGGCGAGCGAGCAGTCCACGCGCATCGGCCAGCAGATCCAGGAAGAACTGCGCCAGGCGCTGGAGCCCGCGGAAGTGGCGCTCAAGCTGGTGCGCCACCACCGCATCACCTGGGGGGCGACGCTGGCCGAACGGCTGGCCAATCTGGAGTTTCTGGCCGAGGCGCT
>CAUPRZ010000291.1:0-3954 GCA_963513855.1 uncultured Hylemonella sp. | reverse complement strand
TGGAAGGCCGCCGTGGAAAAGGCCGGCAGCTTCGACGTGGACAAGGTCGTGGCCGCCTCGCCCGGCATCGAGCTCAAGACCGCACCCGAAGGCTACGTGAAGCTGCACCAGAACCACCACCTGTGGAGCAAGTCGCGCATCGCCATCGGCAACAAGGACGCCACCTTCAAGGTGGTGGCCGAGTCGCCCAATCTGATCGAGCCGGATCCCTTCCCCAAGGGCTACCAGTAAGCGCAGGAATCCCCGTCAGGGGATGGCAGGGGTGGCGGTCCAGGGTTGTAGAGGGACGGCCGCCACCCCGGTTTTCATAACGAACAGGCAGGTGACGCCATGGAATTTTCTGAAATACGCGACATCGCCCTGATGCAGGGCTTTGCAGGACTGAGTCTGTTCTCGGTCCTGTTGCTCATGGGCCTGGGCCTGGCCATCATCTTCGGCCAGATGGGCGTGATCAATATGGCGCATGGCGAGTTCATGACCATCGGCGCCTACACGGTCTTTCTCTTCTCCACGCTGGTGGAGCAGTTTGCCCCCAACCTGATGTCTTATTACTTCCTGGTCGCCATCGCGGTGGCCTTCGTGCTGGCCTTCATCGCAGGCTGGCTGGTGGAGTGGGGCCTGATCCGTTTTCTCTACAAGCGTCCGCTGGACACACTCCTGGCCACCTGGGGCCTGAGCCTGGCCATCCAGCAGATCTTCCGCACCGCCATCGGCCCCAAGGAAGTCAGCCCCACGCTGCCCGACTGGCTCATGGGTTCCTGGTCGCCGCATGAGGGCCTGGACATCCCGATCAACGGCCTGTTTGTGCTGGGCCTGACCACCTTCGTGACCTGCGGTGTGTTGCTGGCGCTGTACAAAAGCCGCTGGGGCCTGCGGGTGCGCGCCACGGTGAGCAACCGCACCATGGCCAATGCCATCGGCATCAACACCAGCAAGACCAACCGCCTGACCTTTGCCATCGGCTGCGGCATCGCCGGTGTGGCCGGTGCGGCCTTCACCACCATCGGCTCCACAGGCCCGACCAGCGGCTCGCTCTACATCGTCGACTCCTTCCTGGTCGTGACCTTCGGCGGCGCGGCCAGCCTGCTGGGCACGGTGGCCTCGGCCTTCGGCATCGCACAGACGCAGTCGATCAGCGAGTTTTTCATCAGCGGCTCCAACGCCAAGGTGCTGACGCTGTCCATCATCGTCGTGATCCTGATGATCCGCCCGCAAGGCCTGTTCGCCAGCAAGGTGCGCCGCTGATCCCGCTTTTTACTTCCGGAGTCACCCCATGAACAAATTCAACGCGTGGATCGCCAGCAAGGGAATGGGCAGCGTGCTCATCCTGGCCCTGCTGCTGGCCGTCGTCTTTCCGCTGGTCTTCGACATCTTCCGTCTCAACCTCGTGGGCAAGTACCTGACCTACGGTTTTGTGGCCCTCGGGCTCGTGATGCTCTGGGGTTATGGCGGGGTGCTGAGCCTGGGCCAGGGTGTGTTTTTCGGCCTGGGCGGTTACGCCATGGCCATGTTCCTCAAGCTCGAAGCCTCGGACCCCATCACCACCAAGATCCAGTCCACCCCCGGCATCCCGGACTTCATGGACTGGAACCAGCTCACGGCCCTGCCCCTCTGGTGGCAGCCCTTCGAGTACCTGCCCTTCGCGCTGTTCGCGGTGGTGGCGGTGCCGACTCTGCTGGCCTTCATCATCGGCTACGCCATGTTCAAGCGCCGTGTGGGTGGCGTGTACTTTGCCATCATCACGCAGGCGGTGGCCCTGATTCTCACGGTGCTCATCATCGGCCAGCAGGGTTACACCGGCGGCGTCAACGGCATGACCGACCTGAAGACCGTGCTGGGCTGGGACACCCGCACCGACAGCGCCAAGTACATCCTCTATTACCTCTGCACCTTCCTGCTGCTGGGCAGCATCGCCCTGTGCCTGTGGGTGCAGAAGAGCAAGCTGGGCACCCTGCTGCTGGCCATGCGCGACAAGGAAGACCGCGTGCGTTTCTCGGGCTACGACGTGGCCATGTTCAAGGTCTTTGTGTTTTGCCTGGCGGCCGCCCTCTCGGGCATCGGCGGGGCGCTGTTCACCCTGCAGGTGGGTTTCATGTCGCCGTCTTTCGTGGGCATCGTGCCTTCGATCGAGATGGTGATCTACGCCGCCGTGGGCGGGCGCATGAGCCTGGTGGGTGCGATCTACGGCACCCTGCTGGTGAACTTCGGCAAGACCTATTTCTCCGAGAGTTTCCCTGACCTCTGGCTCTTCCTGATGGCGGCCCTCTTCATCGGCGTGACCATGGCCTTCCCCGACGGTCTGGCCGGTGTGTGGGAAACCAAGGTCAAGCCCTGGTGGAAACGCAAGCAGGCCGAGCGCCTGGCCATCCGCGCTGCGGTGGCGGCCGACGCGGCCTCGGACGCGCCGGTCACCCAGGCCAGCCCTGCACGCCCCACGCCCCCCACCGCCACGCTGAGCGGCCAGGGCGCCTGAACCCCGAACACGCAGGAGCCCCACCATGAGCAATACCGACTTCGCCCTGGCCGTGGAAGACCTCACGGTCTCCTTCGACGGCTTCAAGGCCATCGACAGCCTGACCCTGTACATCGACAAAAACGAGCTGCGCGTGATCATTGGCCCCAACGGCGCGGGCAAGACCACGCTGCTGGACCTGATCTGCGGCAAGACCAAGGCCAGCGGCGGCAGCATCAAGTTCAAGAACGAAGAACTGACCAAGCTGGACGAACACATCCGCGTGCGCCGCGGCATCGGCCGCAAGTTCCAGACGCCGTCCATCTACGAAAACCTCTCCGTCTTCCAGAACCTCGAAGTGTCATACCCCACGGGCCGTTCGGTCTTCGGCGCCCTGGGTTTCAAGTGCACCGATGAGGTCAAGGCCCGTGTGCAGGTGGTGGCGGAAGAGATCGGCCTGGCCGACACGCTGGAGAAAGAAGCCGGCCTGCTTTCACACGGGCAGAAGCAGTGGCTGGAGATCGGCATGTTGCTGATGCAGGACCCCGAGCTGCTGATGCTGGACGAACCCATCGCCGGCATGAGCGCCCGCGAGCGTGAACTCACCGCCGACCTGCTCAAGCGCATCTGCAAGAACCGCTCGGTGATCGTGATCGAACACGACATGGAGTTCGTCAAGCAGATCGCGCACAAGGTCACCGTGATGCACCAGGGAAAGATCCTGGCCGAGGGCTCCATGGCCAAGGTACAGGCCGACCCCAAGGTGATTGACGTCTATCTGGGGCATTGACATGCCACACCCCCTGAGTCGCTGCGCGCCCTCCCCCTCTCTCGCCTTCGGCGGGAGGGGGACCGCACCGACGGCCCAGCAAAGCCGGTTCCGTGGTGCGCCTGGGCTTTGTACCCCATCGCTACACGCAGACCTGGCGAAGCTTGGTACCACGGATCACTGACCACGAAGGAGTCACAGAAATGCTCAAAGTCACCGACATGTACACGGCCTACGGCCAGAGCGAGGCCCTGCACGGCATCTCTTTCGAAAGCAACAAGAACGAGACGGTCGCCATCATGGGCCGCAACGGCATGGGCAAGACCACGCTGTTCAAGAGCCTCATGGGTGTGCTGCCGCTCAAGTCCGGGCAGATCCTGGTCGACGGCCTCGACGTCTCCAAGGACGAAAGCTACCGCCGCGTCGCCAAGGGCATCGCCTACGTGCCCCAGGGTCGCATGATCTTCCCGACGCTCACCGTGGAGGAAAACATCCAGACCGGGCTGGAGAACGCCAAGCACAAGCAGATCCCGGAAGAGATTTACGCCCTCTTCCCCGTGCTCTGGGACATGCGCCGGCGCAAGGGTGGCAATCTGTCGGGCGGGCAGCAGCAGCAGCTGGCGATAGCCCGCGCGCTGGTGACCAACCCCAAGGTGCTGCTGCTGGACGAGCCCACCGAAGGCATCCAGCCGTCCATAATCAAGGACATCGCCAAGGCGCTCAACGAGATCCG
>CAUPRZ010000290.1:0-3963 GCA_963513855.1 uncultured Hylemonella sp. | reverse complement strand
CAAAGGCGATGTCCGGCGAATCATTGCGCACCAGGGCGCTGCGCGCATCTTCCCAGCGCAGCTCCGTCTGCAGCCGGGGTGCGTCGCCTTGTTGGGACTCGTCCCAGGTCCCCCAGCCATCGTCATAGGCCGCACGTGTATCCCGCTCAAAACGATGTGCATTGCGCGTGGCCGCGCCCCGCCCCTTGAGGGCCGACAGAGGGATCTTGAATTCACTCATAGCAGGCGCCTGTTCCGAATACAAATAACTGTATTTTTATACAGTATAACGAGATGCAACAGTGGGACAGGGGCGCACAAGCTGCCGCTATAGTGAATCGCATGACCGCCGCCGCCCTGCGCCAGGAAATCCACACCCACCCGGTCCGATGGCTGATGGGCGGGCTGTGCGCGCTGGCCGTGGGGGTCCTCGTGGGCTGCAGCAGCACACCCAAGGTCGGTGCAGCCGTGCCCAGCGGCCACAGCGAGTCAGGCCAGGCCTCCTACTACGGCAATGAATTCCACGGCCGCAAGACCGCCAACGGTGAACGTTTTGATCAAGGCCAGCCGACCGCCGCCCACCGTACCCTGCCCTTCGGCACGCGGGTGAAGGTCACCAACACCCAGACCGGCAAGAGCGTGACCGTACGCGTGAACGATCGCGGCCCTTTTGTGAAGGGCCGCATCATCGATCTCTCCAGTTCGGCCTTCAAGGCCATTGCCAGCCTCAACGCGGGCGTGGTGCCGGTACGCATCCAGGTCCTGGACTGAGCGGCTGCGCCCGCAACGCTGCGTATCATCGGCGCATGCCTTCCCCTCACTTGCCTTATCCCGGCGCCATCACCGATGTGGCCGGCATCGACGTCGGCCATGACAGCGACCCACGGCGACCCACGGGCTGCACGGTGGTGCTGGCACGCGCAGGTGCCGCCGGCGGCGTGGACGTACGTGGCGCGGCACCGGGCACACGCGAGACGGATTTGCTGCAGCCCGGCAATCTCGTGAAACAGGTGCACGCGGTACTGCTCTCCGGCGGCAGCGCCTGGGGACTGGACGCCGCCTCCGGCGTGATGCGCTGGCTGGAAGAAAACGGCATCGGCCTGGACACCGGCCACGGCCTCGTGCCCATCGTGCCGGCGGCGGTGATCTTTGACCTCGGTGTGGGCGATGGCCGCATCCGGCCCGATGCACAAGCCGGCTACCGCGCCTGCGCGGCCGCCAGCCGCAGCCCCCCAGCGCAAGGCAATGTGGGGGCCGGCAGCGGCGCCCTCGTGGGCAAGCTCATGGGAACGTCGCGCGCCATGAAGGGCGGCGTGGGCACGGCCTCGGTCTCGGCCGCTGGCGTGACCGTGGGCGCCCTCATCATCTGCAATGCTGTCGGCGACGTGCTGGACCCGGCCACGGGCCGCCTGCTCGCCGGGGCACGCACACCCGACGGCCATGCCCTGCTGAACACACGCGACGCCTTGCTGGCGGGTCAGCTGCCGCAACACCCGCTGGCCGGCCGCAACACCACCATCGGCGTGATCGCCACCGACGCCGTGCTGGACAAGGCCCAGGCACAACGCCTGGCCCAGGTGGCGCACGACGGCCTGGCACGCAGCATCAACCCCGTGCACACCCAGCTCGATGGCGACACGCTGTTTGTCCTGGGCACGGGCGCCAGCGGCCAGCCGGCCGACATGCTGCTGCTGGCCACGCTGGCGGCCGAGGCCACGGCGCGTGCCGTGGTCAATGCCGTGCATGCGGCACGCGGCCTGAGCGTGGGCGCACAGCACTGGCCCGCCCTGACCGATCTGAAATGAGACCCCCGCATCCCATGTCCGCCCTGCGCACCGCCCTGCATACCCTGCGCGACCTGCTGAGCTCGGTCGCCCCCTTTGTGTTGCTCACGCTGCTGCTGCTGGCCCTGGCCTACTGGTGGCTGGACCCGATGCCACCCAAACGCATCACCCTGGCCACCGGACCGGCCCAGAGCGCCTACGACGAACTGGGCAAACGATACGCACAGGCCCTCAAGAGTTACGGCATCGAGGTGCGGTTGCAGCCCAGCCAGGGCGCGGCGCACAACCTGGCGCTGCTGCGCCAGGGCGAAGTGGACATCGCATTCGTGCAGGGCGGCACGGGTGTGCCGACGGAAGACGAGGAACTCGAATCGCTGGGCAGCCTTTTCGTCGAACCGGTCTGGTTCTTCTACCGCAGCGAGGCGGCGCGCAAGATCCACCCCCAGGGCAGGCTGGCCGCGCTCGGCGACCTCCAGGGCCTGCGCCTGAACGTGGGCGCCGAAGGCAGCGGCGTGCCCAGCCTGATGCAGCGACTCTTTGAGGCCAACCGCATCAAGCCCTCGGGCATGAAACTCTCGCAGCTGGACCAGACCCCGGCCGTGGTGGCCCTGCTGGCCGGCGAGATCGACGCGCTGGTGCTGGCCTCGGCCCCTGAATCGCTGATGGTGCAGATGCTGCTGCAGACGCCGGGCGTGCGCCTGATGGACTTCAGCCAGAGCGAGGCCTATGCGCGCCGCTTCTCCTTCCTCACCCCGGTGACGCTGCCGCGTGGTGTGGTGGATCTGGCGCGTGACATTCCGGCACAGGACGTGCGCCTGATCGCCACCACCACCACCCTGCTGGCCACGCCGGACGTGCACCCGGCACTGCTGCAGCTGTTCTCGCAGACCGCGCTCAAGCTGCACGGGCCGGCTGGCTGGTTCAACCGCGCGCGTGAATTCCCCAACGCCGGGCAGACCGAGTTCCCCCTGGCACAGGAGGCCGAGCGCACGCTCAAGAACGGCGTGCCCCTGCTGCAGCGTTACCTGTCCTTCACGCTGGCCAATCTGCTGGAGCGCATGTGGCTGGCACTGGGCATCATCATCGCCATCCTGCTGCCGCTGAGCCGCATCGTCCCGCCGCTCTACACCTTCCGCATCCGCTCGCGCGTGTTCCGCTGGTACGCCCAGCTCAAGCAGATCGAGGACCGCATCCAGGCCGGTGAGGGAAGCCGTGAGGAACTGCTGCAGGACCTGCAGCAGCTGGACGCGCGCGCAGCCCGGGTGAAGGTACCCCTGTCCTACGCCGAGGAGCTCTACGCCCTGCGCCAGCACATCAACATGGTGCGCGGCCGCTTGCCGCAGGGCTGATCAACCCTTGGGATCGTCCTGGATATCCATGTAGACGCTGTTGCGCATGGCCATTTCGGCCACGGCATCGAAGGCGCGCTCGACCACAGCACCCTGCGATACGAGGCGCAGCTGGTCCTGCTTCACCAGGCGGTCGAACATGCGCTGCGTCATGGAGTGGTTGGAGCCGTTGTTGCTGGAGAACAGGCACAGCGTGGCCTGCTCGTTGACCCAGGCCAGTTGCAGGCGCACCCACTGTCCGCTGACCTGCAGTTCGACCCAGCTGCCTGTCTGCAACTGATCAAGTGCCAACTCCGCGATGGCGGCACCGGGCTCCAGCGGCACCGGATCCGTGGTCGACGCACGATCCACCAGGCCCATGGGTTCGGTGGCGGGAAACTCGGCCGGGACCGTGGCGGCAAAGTCGCCACCGGCAGGCTCTTCGGCCATGTCGTCCATGAACCCCGAATCCCGCGCCTCTTCGGGCGCCAGCCAGGTTTTCGCAACAGGTTGGGCAACGGCACGCAGGCTGCGGGCGGCCGACACGCCCTCCATCCCGCCCTGATGCAGGGCAAACAGCTGGGCGAAGAAATTCCGGGCCTGGTCTTCCGGGTAATGAATGCTGCTCAGCCCCTGGCGCAAACCCTGCACCAGCTGCGGAATCAGCTTGACCAGCTGACCTGGCTGCTGACGGGTCTGGTCGGGCCGCACGCTCCAGTACAGGTCTTCGAGCAGGGCCACGTGGTCGGTCTGACCGGCATGGGGAGCCGCCCCATCGATCCGCGCCTTGGCCATGACCTGGGCCCAGGGACCGCAGGCGAAGTCGGCCACCAGATCGGGCACCAGCACGGTGTCGGGCTGTTGACGAATGT
>CAUPRZ010000289.1:0-3963 GCA_963513855.1 uncultured Hylemonella sp. | reverse complement strand
GCTCACCCTGCTGGTCATCGCGCTGTCCATCCCCGTCACCTGGCTGCTGGCGCGCCTGATCTCGCAGCCGCTGCGCCGACTGGTCCACGATGTGGACGCCATCCGGCACTTCGATTTCAAGCAGCCCATCGCGGTCGACACCCTGGTCAAGGAAACACAGGACCTGGCGCTGACCCTGCAGGGCATGCAGGGCACCATCAGTCACTTCCTGGAGCTGAGCATGGTCGTGGCTTCGGAGGACAACTTCGAGCGCCTGCTGCCGCGTCTGCTGGGCGAAACACTTTATGCGGCCCAGGCCCAGGCCGGCGTCTTGTACCTGTCCGATGGCACGCGGCTGATCCCCGCCTGCGCCTTGCGGCCGGACGACCGGGCGCTGGATGCGCAGGAACTGGCAGGCCTGGCCCGCTTGCAACTGCCGGAGGAGGGCGCGGGAAGCGCGGCCTGGGCGCAAGCGGAACATCAGCGTGCGGCCGGCCCTCTGTTGGGACTGGCCTTGCACACAGGGCGCGTGGGGAGCCAGGGTCTGGTCGCCGAGGATCTGCAGGCCATGGGACTGGAGGCCTGCAGGCTGGCTGACCAGCTGCAGCATGGCGTGGCCATTCCGCTCATGAACCGGCGCCATGAACGCGTGGGCGCCATGCTGCTGCTGCTGCGCGATCCGCCCGACGAGGCCCAGGTCTCCTTTGTCGCAGCCTTCTCGGGTTCGGCGGCCGTGACCCTGGAGGCGCGCGAACTGATCCAGAGCCAGAAGCAGCTGTTCGAGGCTTTCATCCAGCTGATCGCCGGCGCCATCGACGCCAAGAGTCCTTACACGGGCGGTCACTGCGCCCGGGTGCCCGAGCTCACCAAGATGCTGGCGCGCGCGGCCTGCGCGCAGACCGAAGGGCCCTACGCCGACTTTGAGCTCAGCGAGCAGGACTGGGAGGCCGTGCACGTGGCGGCCTGGCTGCACGACTGCGGCAAGGTCACGACGCCCGAGTACGTGGTGGACAAGTCCACCAAGCTGGAGACTATCTACGACCGCATCCACGAAGTGCGCATGCGTTTCGAGGTGCTCAAGCGTGACGCGGTGATCACCATGCACGAGGCCATCGCCGCGGGCCAGCCACCAGCCGCGGCACGCGCGACCCTGGAGGCCGCCCAGCGCGAACTCGACGCCGACTTTGCTTTTGTTGCCACCTGCAACGAGGGCGGTGAATACCTCTCACCCGAGAAACAGGAGCGCCTCAAGGCCATCGCCCAGCGTCGCTGGCTACGCACGCTGGACGACAGGCTGGGCATCTCGCACGAGGAACGCAGCCGCAAGGCACGTGAACCCGCTTTGCCCCTGCCGGTGCAGGAGCCCTTGCTGGCCGACCGGCCCGAGCACCGTTTCGAGCGCGGACCGCAGGACCAGATCGCGCCCGACAACCGCTGGGGCTTCAGGCTGCAGGTGCCTGAGCTGCTCTACAACCGGGGTGAGCTCTACAACCTGCTGGTCTCGCGCGGCACGCTCTCGGCCGAAGAGCGCTACAAGATCAACGAGCACATGGTGCAGACCATCAAGATGCTCACGCGCCTGCCTTTCCCCAAACACCTGCGCAATGTGCCGGAGATCGCGGGCGGACACCACGAGAAGATGGACGGCACGGGTTACCCCAAGCGCCTGCGCCGCGAGGACATGAGCCCCGTGGCCCGCATGATGGCCATCGCCGACATCTTCGAGGCCCTGACCGCCGTGGACCGGCCTTACAAAAAAGGCAAGACCCTGTCCGAGGCGCTGAAGATCATGGCCGCCATGCGCCAGGACCAGCACATCGACCCCGAGCTTTTCGCACTGTTCCTGCGCTCCGGGGTCTATCTGGAATATGCACAGCGCTACATGCAGCCCGCGCTGATCGACACCATCGTTATCGAGGACTATTTGACATGAGACCTTTCAAGGTGCTGGGCATCCAGCAGATCGCCATCGGCGGCCCCGACAAGACCCGGTTGCAGACACTCTGGGTCGAGATGCTGGGCCTGCAGGTCACTGGCACCTTCAGGAGCGAACGCGAGAACGTGGACGAGGACATCTGCGCCATGGGGCAGGGCGTGCACACGGTGGAGGTGGATCTGATGCAGCCGCTGGACCCGGAGAAAAAACCCGCCGTGCACACCACGCCGCTGAACCACGTGGGCCTGTGGATCGACGATCTGCCGCGTGCTGTCGAGTGGCTCACCGCAAAAGGTGTGCGTTTTGCACCGGGCGGCATCCGCAAGGGCGCGGCCGGCCATGACATCTGTTTCCTGCACCCGAAGGCGAACGAGGAATTTCCGATCGCGGGTGAGGGCGTGCTGATCGAACTCGTGCAGGCGCCACCCGAAGTTATCGCTGCGCTGACTTGACGCCGGCTGCGGGGTCTACAAGAACCTGGTCGCGTCCTAAGCGCTGCCTTCGCGGCGCGCGCGGGCACGCGCGAGTGCGGCTTCGATCACCGCGCGTTTTTTGTCCAACACGGCGGGGTCGGTGTGCTGGCTGTGCGCCGGCAGGTCGGCCAGCTTGGCTTGGGCCTTTTCCTCTAGCCGCAGTTCATTTTCTTCCTGGTCGCGCTGCAGGCGCAGTACGTGGAAGTCATAACGCTGGCGTGCGGTATCGGCCTGCTGCTGTGACCAGGCGGCCCAGCCTGTGCGTTCGGCGCTGACGTTTTCCATCGTGATGCAGTCCACCGGGCAGACCGGAATGCAGAGTTCGCAGCCCGTGCAATGGGGCTCGATCACGGTGTGCATGCGTTTGTTGGCGCCCAGGATGGCATCGGTGGGGCAGACCTTGAGGCAGAGCGTGCAGCCTATGCACCAGTCCTCGTCGATCACGGCCACGGTCATCGGGCCTTCGAGGCCGAAGTCGGGGTTCAGTGGCTGCACGGGCAGACCCGTCAGCGCGGCAAGACGCTGCACCCCCTCGGCACCACCGGGCGGGCACTGGTTGATCGCCGCCTCGCCGGAGGCGATGGCCTGGGCATAAGCCGCGCAGTCCGGGTAGCCGCAGCGTGTGCACTGGGTCTGGGGCAGGGCGTCGAGGATCTGGGCGGCGGTCACGGGCATGAGGGTCCGATTATCCCGTGCTCTTCAAGACAGCTCATCTCTGAAGTTCATCTTGTGGCGCCTGCAGTTCTGGTTAGCGAGCGCCATCGGCCAGTGATGGCCATCGACCGCGGAATCGTTGGGCGTCAGCTTGAGGCTGGTTGCGGTCCCTCGTTTTCGCCGCGCCAACGTCTGCAGCCGCCACAAACGGTCATTCGATCCCGTTATCGCAAAGCAGGCATCCCCCCCGCCATCGAATCCAGCGGGCTGACCGTCTGACCTGATGCCACCTTGAGCACATGCGTGTAAATCATCGTCGTGCTCACATCGCTGTGACCCAGCAGCTCCTGGACCGTCCGGATATCCGTCCCACCCTGCAGGAGGTGAGTCGCAAAGCTGTGCCGCAGCGTATGTACTGTCGCATGCTTGTGGATACCTGCCTGACCCAGTGCCTGCTTGAGTGCCCGGGACAGTCGCTGCTCGTACAAATGATGCCGACGCTCAATCCCGCTTCGTGGGTCCGTCGAAATCACCGGTGAGGGAAACACCCAGTGCCAGGCCCAGGTCTGACCCGCCCGCGGATACTTGGCATCCAGGGCGTAAGGCATATAGACCCCTGGTCGCTGCACGGCTCGATCTGCCGTCCAAAGCGCATGGGAGACCGACAGCTGCTCCCGCAAAGGCTGCACCAGGGCCCTCGGCAACATCACCACCCGGTCCTTGCCTCCCTTGCCCTCGCGCACCACGATCAATAGCCGGTCGAAATCCACATCCTTGACCCGCAGATTCAAACCTTCGTTGTGCCTCATCCCCGTCCCGTAGAGCAGTCGGGCCAGCAAACCCACCACACCCTCCATCAGATCCAGGACCGCCTGAACCTCCTCACGGGTCAGAACCACAGGAATATGTTTGCGAGGAATC